>JAWLDI010000006.1:0-41748 GCA_041686715.1 Pelovirga sp. | reverse complement strand
TGAATATGCCGGCCTTTTTCAAGTCAATTTTACCGGAATGCTTCCCTTTTCTTTCGACCTTGATGCGCCCGAACCAGCCTAGTGGTTGTGAGAATTTGACTACATTTTGTGCCATTCGGGCCATAAAAATACTGTTTTTTTGCGCTTTTTCCAGGATAAAGTCGCGTAGATCCTGTTCCAGTGAGCGATCACCACAAATACTGCGCATATCCGAAAGCATGCCGAAGTTGAGGATGTTTTCGCTTCTGGGAGTATCAATCCAGCGGTTGACAACGTGTTTCCAGTTGCTCAGGCTGCGGCGCCAGAATTCGTTTCTGGCCATGATTCCGCCGGGGCACTCAGGGACCCCGATGTCAATCAGGGCGTCGATCAAAGCGTGGGAAAAGGCCTCGATATCTTTATGCTCCTCTTTGGTGATCTGGTCCGAATAGATAATTGCGTTGTCCTGGTCGGTTTTCAGGGTCTGTTCCCGCCGTCCCTCGCTTCCCAGTACCATGAATGTACTTTTTTTGCCCATTTCAGGGAAACGTTCCTGCTTGAGTAATGCAATCAGGCGATCTGTCAACTGATCATTGAACAGGGAAATCAGCTGTATCAGATGGGAGGGGCCAACACCGTTGCGGCTTAAAAAAATAATCAGCTGTTCAGACTCGGCATTGATCCGGGCCAGGTCCTCATTGTTGCCTGCTTCATCAATTGATTTAAGAAGGTGTTGCGGAGAACGATTCTGGAGCCTGATGATATCTGATTCGTTGATGATGCCGACGAGGGTGTTATTGTCGTCAACAACACCGGTGCGATGGATACGGTGGCGTGACATGCGATAAAGAACTTCAAACAGGGTGTCATCTTCCCTGACGGAGATCATCGGCGAGGTCATGATGGCTTCTACCTGCAGTGACTGGGGATCGAGGGCCTCAGCGACAACCTTATTACGCAGGTCCCGATCGGTCATGATACCGACCGGCTGGTCGCCATCATCGCAAACGATGAGGCTGGATATCTTCCGTTCGCGCATGAGCTGCGAAGCTTTTATGACGGAATCATTGATACTGCAGGTAATCAACTGACGATGACAATAATCCCGTACCGGCAGGAAAAACGTGGATTCTTCAGACATTCCGAGCTCTCCGTGGGCAGCAATCGTGAAGCGCCAGAATAGCACAGAGCATTGGCCTCCGGGCGCATAATTTAAGGACCTTCACGATGTCACTTCAAGGGGGGGGCAGGGACCGCGCTTTTTCTTCCGGGCAAAAATTCCGGCCAGCGATCCCCCTTTTCGTGAGGGTTCAAGCCCTTCTTCGTAAAGCAAAATATCCCATTCACTAAAAAGGTGCAGCAGCTCTCCCGGCGCCAGCGATATGCCTTTATTGACCGGTCCGAACTGCTCTTCACCGGCCCGACTGAAGGTCCGGATGATGGCGAAGCCCCCTGGTCGCACTGCTTCCAGCAATGCCGGCAGCAACGGCCGGTAGAGGTAATAACACTGCAGGACGAGGTCAAAAGGACCCTGCGGAAATTGGAAGTTCGCAGCTTCCAGATCAGCCTGGATCACGTCAATGTGACCTTTGCCGGGCATTACTGCCTGGCGAAGCAGGTTGAGGGCAACCTCGGAAAAATCAACAGCTGTTACCCGGTAGCCGCGTTCTGCCAGGCAGAGGGCGTTGCGCCCCATGCCGCAGGCCAGATCGAGGGCAGTGCCGGTGTCAGGCAGGTAGGGCAGCGTTTGCACCAGCCATTGATCCGCTTGCCATTCGGCTGAGGAGGCTTTCTCCTGCCAACGCTGATTCCATTTTTCCTGGCTGTATCTGCTATTCATGGATCACTTCTGCTCTGCTGGGAGGATGAAAAAGTTCAGCGCACTTTTTTGCGTCCCGGTGATGGCCGCCGCCGCCGTGATTTCGACGGCGAGATAGTCAGTGTTTGAAGGCGCTCTTCCCTGCTCCGGGCCTCAGTAACGTTGATGCGGCGATCAGTCAGGTAGGTGCCGTCAAGTGTATTGATCGCGTCACGAGTTTCTTTGGCACTGGACATGCGCACGAAAGCAATTCCTTTAAATTGTCCTTGGGCATCGGTCAGCAGATCAACTGTCTGAACCTTTCCGCACAGGGAAAAAAGTTGCTTCAATTCTTCTGCAGTGGTGTCAAAGGAGAGGTCACTGACAAAAATGTCGCGAAAAGCGGGGTTGGGTTTCATTCAGGCTCCTGATACTGATCAAAGGGGCTGTCCTTTTCATCGGGGCGTTCCAGGCTGATGCGGCCAATTTTGTTGCCACGTAGATCACGCAAGAGAATATCTGCCGCTCGCTGGAGATCAATGTTCCCGCCGCTGACAAGACAACCACGACTACGACCGATCTGTTCCAGAATCAGGATCGGATCCGGTTTTGGCTCGGCGAGCTGGTAGCGGCTGATCAATTGGTGCGGATACTCCGTGAGCAGGTAGTTGATCGTTGTCAAAGCGACTTCAAGGGTTGCGTAGGCCGCCTCGCCCAGGGCACCGCTGGCGGCAAGCCTGCAGGCGCCACCAAGATTGTCCAGCACCGGCCATAACAAGCCGGGTGTGTCGAGAAGCAGAAGTCCATTGCGCAGGTCGATCTGCTGGGTTGTCGTAGTAATGGCCGGTTTGTCCCCGACGCGGGCAATTTTTTTACCGGCCAGGGTATTAATCAGGGTTGATTTGCCGACGTTGGGAATGCCCGCTACCATGATCCGTAGTGGTTTCCGGGACCGGACCCGCTCCGGCAGCATGTTGCGGCACAATTTTGGAACCAGTCCGACATCACGGCGGTCCCTGGCCTCAAGACTGAGAGCCTTGAGGCGGTGGTGTTGTTCAAAATGGCGCAGCCATGAGCGGGTTATATTCGCATCGGCCAAATCCTTTTTGTTGAGAATTTTGATACAGGGTTTGTCTCCACGCAGCCGTTCCAGCAATGGATTGGAACTGCTTGACGGCAGGCGCGCATCCACTACTTCCAGAACGAGATCAATCTTCGGCAGGATCTCGATAATCTGTGCCCGGGCCTTTTTCATATGGCCGGGATACCAGTCAATGATCATCGGCTCCACCACCAGGGTAACGGGGGACAGGGAGGTGACATCACCGGCTCAGCTTCTCATTTTTTGAAGCAGGGCCAGGTCCGCCACAACCAGCGCTGCCATGCTTTCGACAATAGGTATCGCCCGGGGGACAACGCAAGGGTCGTGGCGACCTTTGGCTTCGAGTGTGACCGGGTTGCCCGAGTAGTCGACGGTCTGCTGCGGCAGGCCGATGGTTGCCGGTGGTTTGAAGGCCACCCGAAACCAGACCGGTTCGCCGCTGGAAATTCCACCCTGCACCCCGCCGCTGTTATTGGTCACTGTCCCGAGGCGCTCACCCTTGCGGACAAAGGGATCATTATGATCTGATCCGCGCTGTCTTGCACCGGCGAAACCGGAACCGATTTCAAAACCCTTGGTCGCCGGGATTGACAGCATAGCGTGGGCCAGCAATGCTTCAAGGCGATCAAATGCCGGTTCCCCGAGGCCGGCGGGCAGGTTGCGACAGACGCAGCTGATGACACCACCGACCGAATCCTTCGCCTCACGGGCTGCGACAATTTCAGCCGTCATTTTTTCTGCAGCGATCGGGTCGGGGCAGCGGATAGCATTGGCATCGATCTGTTCGCGCTTGATCGTCTCCATATCAACTCCTTCAGCGTCGTGCCGGCCAACGCTGCTGACCCAGGCAACAATCTCGATTCCATATTGTTCACGCAGAAATTTGTCAGCAATAGCTCCAGCGGCAACGCGACCGATGGTTTCCCGCGCACTGGAACGACCGCCTCCGCTTGATGCGTGAATGCCGTATTTCATCCGATAAGTATAGTCAGCATGGGAGGGGCGCGGAATCTGGCTCATGGAGCCATAGTCGCCAGGTCGCTGATCCTTGTTTTTTACCAGCATGCCGATAGGTGTGCCCAGGGTCAGGCCATTTTCAACTCCCGACAGAATCATCACCTGATCGGCCTCGTTGCGTTCGGTGCCGAGGGTATTGCCACCGGGTCGGCGGCGATCGAGCTGTTTCTGGATATCAGCTTCGCTCAATTTCATTCGCGAAGGAACACCGTCAACACTGACTCCGACTCCATAGCAATGGGACTCGCCAAAGGTACTGACATGATACAGCTGTCCAAATCGACTTGACATTCTGAACCTCTTATTGTGTGGATACGTCCGTCGGCGGAATGGTGCCGCAGCAGTAAAAAACTGTCAACCTACCAGCGTGGCAGGAGCATAGCACAAATGCTTCAGCAGAAGCCATTTGAAGACATGAAAAAAATTAGTGATTGCTTGCCAGTGGCGTACCGCGTTGTCCGTTTTCAGTAAAATAAAAAACGCTGTTCTGTTGTATTGTTTATGTTACAGTTGCTACCTTACTTTAAGCTCTGGAAGTCTTTTCAGGAGTGGCGCTATGGCAGATGTGAACAGGTTTCTTGAAGGTGTCAGCATTTTTCAGAAACAGCATTTTGGTAAAAACTCTGAACTGGCAACAGCTCTGACGTCAGGGCAGAAACCGCAGGCACTGCTGATTGGCTGTTGCGACTCCAGGGTTGATCCGGCGTTACTTATGACCTGTGCACCTGGTGATCTGTTTGTGCTTCGCAACATCGCCAACCTGGTTCCGCCTTTCACAAAAAACGATGATTACCATGGTGTCAGTTCATCCATTGAATATGCTGTATGCTTTCTCAAGGTTTCCGATATCATCGTTCTTGGTCACTCCCAGTGCGGGGGGATTAATGCCCTGATGAGTTCGGCTAAAGGAGAGTTGTTTGGGGATTTTATCGGCAAATGGGTCAGTATTGCCGAACCGGCACGTGATAAGGTGCTGGATGAATATTCACAGTCATCCATCGAGGAACAGCTCTGTGCCTGTGAAAAAGAGTCAATTCTTGTATCTTTATCGAACCTGGCGGGTTTTCCCTGGGTTGCAGAGCGGGTCAAGCTGGGCACGCTGGAACTGCACGGCTGGTATTACGACATCCGCAGCGGCCAGTTAAGTGGTTATAACAGGGCCAAAGATGACTTTGAGGTGATGGTAGAGGGTTACGGCAGCTAATTACCTCTGTTGGTCTGTTTATCGCCGGCGCTCGACCAGTCGCCCGCGCTCTATTCCAAGCAGATTCAACTCTTTGATCGCTTCTCCTTCAAGGTCAAACCCTCGGGTGCCGGTAACACCACGGACATCGTCCAGCCGAATCAGTGCCGCGCGCAGGTCGTCCCGGTTGCTGACTTCCGACCGATCGACTGTTGCCAGCATCAGGCTCGCTGCGTCAAAGGCCTGTGCCTCAAGAACCGATGGGCTCTCACCGTATTCGTTCTCAAAAAGATCGACAAAATGTTTGACTTCAGGAACCCTGCTTTGCGCATAAAACGCTTCAACAAACACGGCATCTTCAAGAAAGCGTCCGGCTCGACTGATCAACTCGGGTGAGTACCAGCCGTTGATACCAAGCAGCATGACATCCTTGATACCGTAGAACGCCAACTGCGGCCCGATCAGACTGATATTGTCGGCAAAATCGGGAATGAACAGGGCATCAAAAGGGGGCAGAGGGTATTCCGGCGGTTCCATTCCTCCAGTTTTGTCTTCGGGAATCGGGCGGCTGTGACCTTTCCACAGTAACTGTTCAATCTGATTACGGAAATCAGTTGTTCCCTGCGGATAGCTGACAGTATCGATCAGTTCCCCACCACTACGACGGATCATTCCCTCGAATAGACTTGTCATCTCCTGTCCAAGGCGTGTTTGTGGCCTTAATACAGAAAAGCTGATGCGCTCATTGGCCATAGCATAATCGACCAGAGCGCTGACCTGCTGCTCTGCTGTGACCGTATCACGAAAAACAAAATTGCCGACCTGCGGTAACCCATCGGTTTGTGCCAGTGCCAGTAATGGCACCATCTGCCGTTGTGCCTCACGAGCCGCTTCTGTCGCATTGGCACTGAGCAGCGGGCCGATAACGGCAATTACCCGGTCTTCGTTGGCGAGGCCATTGACCAGGCGGTTGA
Source organism: Pelovirga sp. (assembly GCA_041686715.1). Lineage (GTDB taxonomy): Bacteria > Desulfobacterota > Desulfuromonadia > Desulfuromonadales > Geopsychrobacteraceae > Pelovirga. The sequence goes on along the minus strand of JAWLDI010000006.1, from coordinate 35,695 downwards.
CCGGCGCATTCGAGGCCGTATCGCGATAGATGAAGCGCATCGGAAAACGGGTTTTGTTGTGCTCCTTCAGGGCCAGATCAAGCCCTTTTTTCACCAGCTCACCATAGGAGGCATAAGGACCGGAGAGCGGGAGCAGTACGCCAATATCATTGCGGTTAAGCCAGCCATCCACCTGTGTCCGGCGCAACAGATCTTCTGCCTCTTGCCAGTACGGGAAGGGGGTGCCGATGGCAAAAAGACGTTCGAGGTGATTCTTTGCCTGTTCCGGATACTGACGGGCCAAGGCGCGGCGAGCCAGCTGGAGTTGTGCATCCTGGCCGATTTCTGTCCCCTGCCACATAAAGGCTGCTTCTTCAAGGTCAACATCTGACAGGCGATTCTGCATGACCTGTCGTGCCCGCTTCAAAATGGATTCCGGTTCCCGGCTGTTGCCGAGTTCTTGTTGCAGGTAGTACAGGGCGAATAAATGCTGATCTTCGGCGATAGCAGCAGTGGCCAGGGATTGATACAGTTTTTCCTGATCGGAGGCGTCGAAAGACTCGCCGATCAGCGGCTGCAGCATGCGCAGTCCTTCAGCGAAACGACCGGTCGCTACCAGGGCGCTACCATGGAGGAGCTCAATAACGGGGCTGCGCAGTGCCGCGGGGGTGCGCTGCAGGTAGAGAAGCACCTCGGGGTATTGTTCCCGCTCCGAGAGGATTCTGCCGATCAGAGCATAGGCACGAGCCGTCTCGGTATTGACCGTAGCTGTTCTGATATGATTGCGCAGAACCGCCAGCGCCTGGTCCGGCTGTCCCAGCTGATATAATTCCTGTCCACGTTCAAAACCGTCGGCAACGGCGGAAGAGGATAAGGCCGGGTGCAGACACAGGCCGAACAGCAAGAGTAGCAGCGGGGCGAATCGCTTCATTGGTGCTCCATGTTGATGGGGCCGGAAGAAAAAAGGTTTTCAGTCGAACAGTTCCTTCACTTTATCAAAAAAACCCTTTCCCTGGGGATGAATTTCTTCACCTCCGGCCTTGGCAAACTCTTCCAGCAGTTCTTTCTGGCGCGCATTCATTTTGGTAGGAACCTCGACCCGCAGGACAACGAGCTGGTCACCGCGACCATATCCCTGGAGGGCAACAATTCCTTTGCCGGAGAGCTTGAAGATTTTACCGCTCTGGGTTCCTGCTGGAACTTTAAGGTTGACGCGACCTTCCAGGGTGGGAACCTCAAGATCACAACCGAGAGCAGCCTGGACAAAGGAGATCGGGATCTCACAGATAACGTCCTGACCATCACGCTGGAAAAGCGGGTGTTTCTTGACACTGATAACAACGTAGAGATCCCCGGGCGGGCCGCCTCCACTGCCCATTTCACCTTCGCCGCTGAGCTTGAGCCGGGTGCCGTTTTCCACACCGGCCGGCACATTCAGGGGAAGAGTCCGTTTCTCCTTGACGCGTCCGCTTCCTTTACAGTCAGGACAGGGGTCGGTAATGACCTTGCCTTCACCATGGCAATCCGGACAGGGGCGGGTCATAGTAAAGAAGCCCTGCTGATAGCGTACTTGTCCGGCCCCACGACAGGTTGAGCAGTCTTTTGGCGACGTGCCGCTGCGGGCGCCACTGCCGTGACAACTTTCGCAGGGTTGGCTGCGAGGAAGCTGGAGCTTTTTTTCGGTTCCGAATGCGGCTTCCTCAAAGCTGATGGTCAGATTGTAACGGAGGTCATCGCCGCGTCTGCCGCGACCTGAACGTCTTGAACCGCCGAAAATATCACCGAAAATATCACCGAAAATATCTTCGAAAGGAGCGCCGCCAAAGTCGAACCCGCCACCGGAGAAGCCTCCGGCCCCGTTGACACCGGCGTGACCGAACTGGTCATAGGTCGCCCGTTTCTGAGGATCGGAGAGAATTGCGTAGGCCTCGGAAAGCTCCTTGAATTTGCTCTCGGCTTCCTTGTCTCCCGGATTTTTGTCCGGGTGGTATCTGACGGCCAGCCGTCGATAGGCTTTTTTTATTTCGGTTTCACTGGCGTTTTGGTTGACTTCAAGAATCTCGTAATAATCTTGTTTTGACAAAATAGTTATCCAGACATTAAAAAGGCGGACGCCGATCTGATAGATGTATCAGTCGGCGCCCGGTCATGGTTAGCGTTTTATTTTTTTTCGTCAAGATCCTCGAACTCGGCCTCGACGACATCATCCTTGGCCGAATCTTCCGGGGTCGCACCCTCGTCGGCGCCGGTATCCCCTTCCTTGGCTTCTGAGTACATGGCTTCGGCCAGCTTGTGGGAAACCTGGGCAAGGGCCTCGCTCTTGCTTTTGATCTCCTCAAGGTCATCCCCTTCCATGGCCTTCTTCAGCGCTTCAAGGGCTTCCTGGATGCTTCCCTTGGTGGCGCTGTCAATTTTTTCGCCATGTTCGGTCAGGGATTTTTCGGTGGTATAAATGAGGCCGTCAGCCTGATTGCGGGCCTCAATCAATTCACGCTTTTTCTTGTCATCACCGGCATGGACTTCGGCGTCCTTGACCATGCGCTGAATTTCTTCTTCCGACAGCCCACTGGAGGCGGTGATTTGAATTGACTGCTCCTTACCGGTGCCCAGGTCCTTCGCGGATACATGGAGAATACCGTTGGCATCAATATCAAAAGTTACTTCAATCTGTGGTACTCCGCGGGGTGCCGGCGGTAAACCAACCAGTTCGAAATTGCCGATGGTTTTGTTGTCGCTGGCCATTTCCCGCTCACCCTGGAGAACGTGAACCGAGACCGCCGGTTGATTGTCGGCAGCGGTTGAGAATACCTGGCTTTTTTTGCAGGGCACGGTGGTGTTCTTTTCGATCAGCTTGGTCATGACGCCACCCAGCGTTTCAATGCCCAGAGACAGGGGGGTTACGTCGAGGAGCAGGACATCTTTGACGTCACCGGTCAAGACGCCGGCCTGGATGGCGGCACCGATGGCAACCACCTCGTCAGGGTTGACGCCCTTGCTCGGGGTCTTGCCGAAAATCTTTTTGACACGCTCCTGAACCGCGGGCATCCGCGTCATCCCGCCTACCAGTACGACTTCCTTGATGTCGCTGGCGGAGAGACCGGCATCCTTGAGGGCTATTTTGCAGGGTTCCACGAGTCGATCAAGCAGACCGCTGCAGATACTTTCGAGCTTGGATCGGGACAGCTTGACGTTCAGGTGTTTGGGTCCGGACTGATCAGCCGTGATAAAGGGCAGATTTATGTCCGTTTCCATGGACGATGATAGCTCTATCTTGGCCTTTTCAGAAGCTTCTTTGAGGCGCTGCAGGGCCATTTTGTCATTGCGCAGATCGATTCCCTGATCTTTTTTGAATTCATCGGCAACATAGTCGATAATCAGCAGGTCAAAATCCTCGCCACCGAGGAACGTATCACCGTTGGTTGATTTAACTTCAAACACGCCGTCGCCAAGGTCGAGAATCGAGACGTCAAAGGTGCCACCACCCAGGTCAAAAACGGCGATCGTCATTTCATTCTTTTTGTCCAGGCCATAGGCCAGTGATGCCGCGGTTGGTTCGTTGATGATGCGCAAAACATTGAGACCGGCGATCTTGCCGGCGTCCTTGGTGGCTTGGCGCTGGGAATCGTTGAAGTACGCCGGCACCGTGATAACAGCATCGGTGACTTTTTCACCGAGATAGTCTTCGGCGGTCTGTTTCATTTTCTGCAGTACCATCGCGGAAATTTCCGGCGCACTGAATTTTTTGTCGCGTACCTGTACCCACGCATCTCCATTTTCCGCCTCGAAGATCTTGAAGGGACTGACTTTCATGTCTTTCTGTACCGCCTCCGAGGTGAACTTGCGACCGATCAGACGTTTGATCGCGAACAGCGTGTTTTCCGGATTGGTGACGGCCTGACGTTTAGCCTGCTGGCCGACGAGCCGTTCCCCTGATTCGGTAAAAGCAACCATGGAAGGTGTGGTGCGCGATCCTTCCGAGTTAGCGATAACTACCGGCTCGCCACCTTCCATGATAGCGACGCAAGAGTTTGTAGTGCCTAAATCTATTCCGATAACTTTGCCCATAATGTTGTTTCCTCCCTAGATCTAATTTGCCCTGATATCAGGTAGTTTTGTTGTCGTCGTCTGCTTCTTGAGATTTTTCAGACGGTGGTTTGGCGACCATTACAAACGCCGGACGCAGTAACCGTTCATTGAGCTGATAACCTTTCTGCATTTCAACCATCACCGTGTTGACCGGATGGTCTGCTGATTCCAGCTGTCCCATCGCCTGATGATAAGCGGGATCGAACGGCTTGCCGACGGCGTCAATGGTTTCGACTCCGAAGCGGTTGAGAACCTGGGTAAATTGAGACAAGGTCATGCGTACCCCTTCGAGCAGACCCTCGTTGCTGTCGGTTTTTTCTGAATGCTCAACTGCGCGTTCGAGATTGTCAATGACCGGTAGAATGTCACGTAAAATGCCTTCGTTCGCAAACTTGGCAATCTCTTCTTTTTCCCGGTTTGTCCGTTTGCGCAGATTGTCCATTTCCGCCAGCAATCTTAAATACTGTTCATGGATTTGCTGCTTTTCTTCCAGCGCTGTCGCCAGTTGTTTCTCCAGATCTGCCTCTACTGTCGCACCGCCATCAGGCTGACCGGTTTCTGCAGCTTCTGCTGTAGCTGGGTCAGCGGTCTTTTTTTCATTCTTTTTTGACACCTTGCTTACTCTCCTTTTGGCTATTTATTCAGCTTCCCGATCGAGAACACGGCTCACCAACTGGGCCGTAAAATCAACAATCGGTACAACCTGTGAGTAGTTCATTCGCATTGGCCCTATTACTCCCAAACTGCCAAGTGCCCCTTTGCGATTGGAGAAATTCGCAGAAATCAGGCTGCATCCCTTCAGATCGATGTCACTGCCGATGAAAATTTGCACCCCCTGAGCCGACTGACTGCGATCCAGTAAGTCTATCAGAATTTTTTTGCTTTCAAAGGTCTGAATCAGCCTGCGCATTTCGTCCGGCGACGAAAATTCAGGTTGTTCCAGCATCAGGGAGGTTCCGGCAACAAACAGCTGATCTTCAACCTCATCCTGAAGAGCGGCGCAAGATAAACTCAAGGCTTTCTTTCGCAGTTGATCGTAGAGGTTTTTCTCTTCCTGCATCTCGTTTTTGAGCTTTTCTCGAACCTCCTGAATCGTTAATCCGTTCAGTTCGCGATTCAGGTAGTTGCTGATTTTTTCCAGTTGCTGCTGATTCAGATCGGCATCTGCCTTGATCACCTTGTTCTGGACCAGGCCGGTCTGAGAGACATAGATGACCAGCAGGCGGTTTTGAGACAGACGAACAAATTCTATCTGGCGAAAGACTGTTGATGCAAATTTCGGCACCATGACCAGCCCTGCATATTTTGACAGGCCCGACAGGATTCTGCCCACCTCCTGCATGATATCTTCCATTCTCATGCCGGTAAAACGATAGCTTTTGCGCAACTGTTTTTTTTCCGTGTCGCTCAAATCACGAATCTGCAGGAGCGTATCGATATAATATTGAAACCCCTTCTCTGTCGGAATTCGACCAGAAGAAGTGTGGGGAGAGCAGAGCAGGCCCAGTTCTTCCAAGTCTGACATGACATTACGAACTGAGGCCGGTGACAGATTGAAGTTGTGCCTGCGGGTGATGGCGCGGCTGCCAACCGGTTCAGCAGAAGCTATATAGTCTTTGACAATCGCTTCGAGAATGTTCTGGCTGCGCTCATTTAATTCAGCCATCTGTGCAGCTCTCCCTCATGCTAAGACATTAACCGTATTAGCACTCATCTCCAGTGAGTGCTAATAAACAACCCTAGCAATGCTGTTTTCCTTTGTCAAGATTTATCACCGTAACGATTCGTTGATTTTTCAGTTGTTCCAGGGACTGCGGGAGCCCTTGCCGGTCTACAGGAAAGGGCTGATCAGGTGGTCATAGATCAGCCAGTGTTGAGGCTGGAAAGCAACCTGTTGAGATGATTGTCTCAGCACCCCTTTGAGAGCTGCAACAGGGGAGGAAAATACATCGTGAAAGGACTCACCAAAGCGTTGCTCAAAAGCGTCAAGATCGATTCCGTCACTGGTGCGCAGGGCCAGATAGGCGGTCTCTCTCATGGCCTCGGTGCGGTCAAAAACTTCCAGTTTTTCGGCCGGATTACGGTTGCCTTCCAGGTTCTGTTGATACCGTGGTAAATCAGCAGGGATATGCCAGCGCTCGCCGTATCCTTTTTCCAAAAAGCTGTGAGCGCCACATCCGACCGCCAGACAGTGGCGCCGTTGCCAATAACGCTGATTGTGATGACAGCGGTAACCGGGGCGCGCAAAATTGGAGACCTCATAATGTTCATAACCTGCCGTGTCAAAGCGTTCACGCAGCAACTCGTACTGCCTGGCGTATTCTTCTTCTGCAACCACAGCGAGCTGTCCCCGGCGCTGTAGTCGCTCGAATTCGGTTCCTTCTTCGACAGTTAATCCGTAAACGGATATGTGCCCAGGCTCCAGTTGCAGCAACAGCTTGATCTCCCTGTCCAATTGTTGCGTTGTCTGCTCAGGTAAAGCGAACATCAGATCAAGGCTGAAATTATCGAACCCTGCTGACCGTGCTGCCGGTACCGCCTCCAGAACTTGTTCGCGGGAGTAACAACGTCCCAGGCGGTGGAGTTGTTCGGCATCAAACGACTGGACGCCAATGGACAGCCGGTTAAAACCGAGGCTGCGTATTTGTTGCAGATAAAACCGATCAAATGTTCCCGGGTTGACCTCGATGGTGATTTCAGCATTTGCAGCAACACCAAACAGCTCATCACAGGCTGTCAGTAGTCGTTCCAATTGCTCAACGGTAAGTAGCGAGGGTGTCCCGCCGCCAAAGTATATCGTCTGCAGATCGGTGTTGGTCGCTCTGGTGGACTCAAGCAGTTGCAGATGCTGCACCAACAGCGCAACATAGTTACTGCGCTCAGTGGTGCCTGCTGTTGTCGAAAAAAAATCACAATAGTGACAACGACTGCGGCAGAACGGTATATGGAAATACAGTGAGCTCATTAAGGTAATCCTTGTTGCCCCGTTAAAAAAGCATCACATATGATACATCACACCATGACCTGAACAATTGGCAGGCTGATTGATGATCATACTTGAACAGACCCTGACGAATAAGATAAATTGCGTATCCTGGTCAAGACAAGTGGTCTGCCGACATCATTGTCGATTTTTTTCGATGTGTTATTCACGGAATGAGAATGTTGCAGAAAGAAACCGAAGATTTCGAACAGACATCACTACCCGCCGGTAGTCCGGATTGTTTTGTTGAAGACCATAAACAGCCTTTATTTGTCTGGTTCTTTACGCTTCTGACCCCTTTTGCCGTGACGGCGGGGATATTGTTCCTGCTTTATCTGCAGTATGGCTGGCCCTATGTGAAGACCCTGCTGCTGACCGCAGTGGCGGTATTCTTCTTTTTCGGCCGCTTTGTCATTCTAAGCGGAGCCTCCGACGTGGTTGCCGATGAAGCTATGCAGGAGGTTGTACAGGAAGCTGCGCGCTTTTTTTCACCCGCGGAACTGGCGTTGCTGGTCTTTTATATGGACGTGATGGTTGCCTGTCTGCTGGCTTTTCACATCGGTTTTCTGTATCGACTTCCTTCTGTTGGTAACAAGCTCCGCGATCTGCAGGAAGATGGAAGATTTGTTCTGGCCAGTAATCCGTGGATGAAGAGTGCCACCTTTGCCGGGATTGTCGCTTTCTGTGTTTTTCCCATTGCCGCTACCGGCAGTGTCGGCGGTTCCATCTTTGGCCGCCTGTTGGGGATGTCGCGCCTGGGAACCTTTATGGGGGTGGTGACCGGCAGTGCTCTGGGGTGTTCCCTGATGTTTTTCGGTGCTGCCATCATTAACCGCTATTTTGATCGTGATAATCCCTGGCTGACTGTCGGCGGCATTGTTCTTGTTGTCTTGATTATTCTCTGGCTGAACCGGCGTTACCGGAAAATGAAAGATCAGTGGAAGCGGGGCTCAACAGCAGATCATTGCAGGAGTAGATAAGCGGTGACTGCCTGCCAACTCAACCACCGCCACAAACATGAAGGTCTGCTGACATTCTGCAGCTTCTTTTGTATTGCTTTGTGCCAGGTTCAGCTTTCCGGGTGTTTCTTGCTCTCATGCAGTCGTTGGTGTCGTGCCGCTTTGGCTAGAAAATGAGCGCTGACCGGTGCAGTGATAAACAGGAACAGGGTGATCAGTACTTCGTGAAGACTGATTCCCTCTTTATGAAAAGTAAAATAGATGGCTGAGGCAATAGCCAGACTGCCAACCCCCAGGGTGGTTGCCTTGGTGGGGCCATGAAGGCGCGCAAAGAAATCGCGCAAGCGGAACAGCCCGATGGATCCGGCCAGGGCAAAAAAAGCTCCCAGAACCAGGAAGAAGGAAACCAGGATTTCTATAATAATCATGTCAAGCTCCAGGAATTATTCAACAATATCACCGCGCATCAGGTACTTGCTGGTTGCTACCGTGCTGATAAAGCCCATCACGGCAATAAGCAGCGCTGCTTCAAAGTAGATTGTCGTATCGAAAAAGATTCCCAGCAGTACAAACAGCGCCAGGGCATTGATGTACATGGTGTCCAGCGCCAGAATCCGATCCGGCAGACTTGGCCCCTTGAACAGGCGATAAAGGTTGAGCAGCTGGGCGATGGTCATCAGTGCAAAGGCAATTATCAAGGCGATATTCAGCATGTAAAAATCTCCTTCAAGGCCGCCTCGTAACGGGCTTTTATTTCGTCAATTGCGGCCTGCTCATCCGGTACATTCAACCCATGAACGATCAGGGTCTTGTTATCATCGGTGATCTCGCTCGAAACGGTTCCCGGGGTCATGGAGATCACATTGGCCAAAATCGAAATGACCAATGGGTCATCGGTATCCAGGGGAATCCGGATGAATTTGGGCTGTAACTTGCCAATGTCAGGCTGCAGTATCAGCCGTACCACGTTGATGTTGGCAACAATGACATCATAGAGGAAGGTAACAAAGAAAAACCTGATAAATTTTCGTCGTTTGCAGATGCGTGGGCGTTCCGGCCAGAAACGGTTGGTGAACCAGGGAATGGCAATCCCCAGCAGAATGCCGAGCATCAGGTGACCGAAAGACAAGCTGTTATTCAGCAGCAGCCACAGAATAATCAGTGCAATAGTCATCAACGGATGGAGTATCCAGCGATTGCCTGGCATTAGCGACCTCCTGCCGACAGCAAGGCAGCAACGGCATCACTGCCGAGTACCGCTTCAATATAGTGAACGGGCTGGCTGACCTGTGCGGCCACTGCGTAGCCAAAATCACTCAGCGGGCCACCGAACAGAACCAGCAACGGGCTGATGGCGAGCAGCATCAGAACCGGCACCAGACAGGCGGAGCCAAAACGCGGTATGTTGGCGTGAGGCTTTTTGCTGAAGGCCTCCAGGCCGGTATCATCAAGAGGAACGGTCTTCCAGAAAATAACACTGCCGGCCCGTCCCAGTGCGATCAGCCCCACAAGGCCTCCCAACAAGATCAGCGACCAGATCCAGGGGGCTGCCGCGTGCGATTGCACCCCCATCAGCATCATCAGCTTGGCGGTAAAACCGCTGAGGGGCGGCAACCCGGCTATGGCGACGGCTGCGCCAAGAAACAACAGGCCCAGAACGCGTTCCTGTCCGACCGGGCGGTCAGGAGTCAGTTCTGACCCGGAATCAAGGCGTTGTTGCCGGAGCATATCGGCAATCAGAAACATGGCTGCGGTCATAAAGGTGGTGTGGGGCAGGTAGACGATGGCTGCAGCTATGGCGTCAGCGGTGAACGTGCCGATGACCGCCAGCAGGGTTCCCACCGATACCACCACCATGTAGGCGATAGTCCGTCGCAGGTCACGGCTGGCAACTACCCCGATCGATCCGGCTACCAGGGTGACCAGGGCGATTGGTAGCAGCCAGGGGGCAAGAACATTGGCCGCAACGCCGGCATGATCCCCGAAAATTAACGTATAAACCCGCAGGATGACGTAAACCCCAACCTTGGTCATGACGGCGAACAGGGCGGCTACCGGGGCACTGGTGAAACCGTAAGCATTGGGGAGCCAGAAATACAGGGGGAGCAGTGCCGCCTTGAGTGCAAAGACGCCAAAGAGGATCAACCCTCCGGCTTGCAGTAAGGCGGCATTTTCTGCCGGTGCATGGGCCAGACGCACAGCCATGTCAGCCATATTCAGTGAGCCAAGCAAGCCATAAAGCACACCGACGCCAACCAGGAAGATGCTTGAGCCAACCAGGTTGAGCATAACGTAGTGCATGCCGGCTTTGGTACGCCGGGCTCCCCCGCCATGAAGAACCAACCCATATGAAGACAGCAACATAACTTCAAAAAAAACAAACAGGTTGAAGATATCACCGGTCAGAAACGCACCATTAATACCGAGCAGTTGAAACTGGAACAGGGCATGAAAGTTCTTTCCCTGTTCATCGGTGCCCTTGATGGCGTACAGCAGACACAAAAACGCCAGTAGCGAGGTGATAAAGATCATCATCGCGCTGAGGCGGTCAAGTACCATGATAATCCCGAAGGGCGGGTTCCAGTCTCCGAGGACATACATCTGAATCGGCCCGTTTATGGCCTGATACAAGAGGACTGCGGTAATCAGGGTGATTAAAGCCGAACTGATCAACCCCAGAGTCCGGTGCAGGGTGATGCTGCGATTGACACCGATGACGATAATCGCACCCATCAACAGCGGGAGCAGCAAGGGTGCAACAATCAGATGATTCATGATTTATTCTCCTTGCGCCCGTCAACGTGATCGGAGCCGAGTTCTCCGCTGGCTCGCAGTGCCAGGACTACGACAAAGGCGACCATGGCGAAACCGATCACGATTGCTGTCAGTACCAGGGCTTGGGGCAGGGGATCGGTATACTGAAGGCGATCAGGAGCGATCACCGCAGGCAGATTGGTCTGCAACCGACCGCTGACGAACAGAAACATGTTAACGGCATAGCCAAGCAGGGTCAGCCCGAGAATAACAGGAAAAGTCCGTCCGCGCAGCATCAGGTAAACACCGCAGCTGATCATAACGCCCAGACAGGTTGAAAACAGCAGCTCCATTTAATGCGCTCCTTCTTTGTCTTTTTTTTCTTTTTGGACGCTGGTTGATACTCTTTGCGCATCGACTGAATTTATCGATCCGAGCTTGACCAGTACCAGCATGACTGAGCCGACAACCGCCAGGAAAACACCCAGATCAAAGGCAATGGCACTGGCGACCTCAAACTTGCCGACCAGCGGCCATTGCAGGTAGGTGAAGCTGCTGGTCAGGAAGGGGTAACCGACAATCCAGCTTCCAACCCCGGTCAATACCGCAATGACCAACCCCCAGGCCATGATGATGTGATTGTCGACGTTGAGGCGTGGGCGGGTCCAGACAATACCGTTGGCGATATACTGAAGAATCAAGACCGAAGCGACAATCAGCCCGGCAATGAAACCGCCACCCGGCTCATTGTGTCCCCGCAGAAAAATGTACACGGCAAACAGCAGTGCCAGAGGCATCAGTGGTCGGGTGATCTGGGCCAGTATCATGGGAAAACGATCTTCGGTCCAGGGGTGTCCAAGGGCATCGGTCTGTGGCGCTTTTAACTCAAAGTTATGCAGCAGGGCATAGATCGCCAGCCCGGCAATGACCAGAACAGTGATTTCACCGAGGGTATCAAATCCACGAAAATCAACAAGAATCACGTTGACTACATTGGTGCCACCGCCGCCGGGTTTACTGTTTTCAAGAAAATAACCGGCAATGGTATCGTAGGGACGGGTCAGTACCCCCATCATCAGCGCCGTGCACCCGCCACCTGCTGCCACTGACAGAATAATGTCGCGCCAGCGTCTGCCCCTGGATGATTCTGCCGGGGTTGTGCGCGGCAATAGATGCAGGGCCATCATCAGCAGGATTATGGTCACCACTTCAACGGAAATCTGGGTCAGGGCGAGGTCCGGTGCCGAGAAGCGGATAAAGGCCAGGGAGACAATCAGGCCGACAGTGCCGAGCATAATGATGGCCACAATCCGGTTGCGGTGATGAATGGCTGTCGCCACCGTCGAAAAGATCAGTACCAGCCCCATGATCAACGTCACCGGATCAACGCCGGAAAGCGCAAGCGGGCCGATAAAAGGGGCATCTGAACCGATAAACGGGCTGGCTCCCAGCACCACCACAGCCCCTATCAGCAGGGCGATATAGCGCTGCAGTGAGCCATTTTCCATCAGCCTGGTTGTTTTTCTGCCACCATGAACCAGTCCACTGACGATCGCTTCGAAGGTCATTTTACCGTCACAGTAGCGACTGCACCAGAGATGGGAGTCAAACAGCCGCAGTCGTTGCAGATAAAAAACGCTACCACCAATCAGGGCAATGACACTCAAGGCCAGAGCCATATTCAGACCATGCCAGATGGCAATATGGTAGTCAGGGGTTGCCGCGCCAAGTATGCTGCCGGCCGCGACATTGACCATCGGCGCTGCCATGGTCATGGGAAACAAGCCAACCAGAACACAGAGGGCCATGAGTATTTCTGCGGGCAGACGCATTCCGTGAGGCGGCTCATGGGGTTTTTTCGGTAAATTGGCAGCAGGTTCCTTGAAAAAGACATCATGGACCATGCGAATTGAGTAGGCCACCGCAAATATTGCCGCCAGAGTTGCTCCCAGGGGTACTATCCAGCTCAATGAGCCAAAGAGATTGGGTCCCAGGGTTTCTGCCAGGAACATCTCCTTGCTCAAAAAACCGTTGAACAGCGGCACGCCGGCCATTGCCGCACAGCCGAGCATAGTCAGGGTGCCGGTAATCGGCATATATTGCCACAATCCCGACAGGCGCTTCATGTCTCGGGTACCGGTTTCATGATCTATAATACCTGCCAGCATGAACAGGCCGGCCTTGAAGGTGGCATGATTGAGGATATGAAACACCGCGGTAAAGGCTGCCAGCGGGCTGCCCAGCCCCAGCAGTAATGTAATCAGGCCCAGATGACTGACTGTTGAATAGGCCAGCAGTCCCTTGAGGTCGTCCTTGAACATCGCCATATACGCGGCGAACATCAGCGTGATCAGGCCGATGGGGGTGACAATGAAAAACCACAGGGCGCTGCCCGACAGTACCGGGAACAGTAAAGCCAGAAGGAAAACACCGGCTTTGACCATGGTTGCTGAGTGAAGATAGGCACTGACCGGTGTCGGTGCTGCCATGGCATGGGGAAGCCAGAACTGGAATGGAAACTGGGCCGATTTGGTAAAGGCTCCCAGCAGGATCAGAATCAGGGTAAGGGGATAGAGGTGATGAGCATGCACGGTCTCTTTCGCGGCCAGAATTGTCGTCAGCTCAAAACTGCCAACGATATTGCCGAGCAGAATAAAGCCGGCAATCATTGCCAGCCCGCCGCCGCCGGTAATAACCAGGGCCATCCGGGCTCCTTCGCGGGCATCGCTTCGATAGTTCCAGAAACCGATGAGCAGAAAAGAACTGATACTGGTCAATTCCCAGAACATCATCAGCAGGATCAGGTTTTCCGACAGAACAATTCCCAGCATCGAGCCCATGAATAACAGCAGGTAGGTATAAAATCGCCCCATGGGATCCTGCTCGGCGATATAATAGCGGGCATAGAGGACAATCAGCAGGCCGATCCCGAGAATGAGAAAGGCAAACATGAACCCGAAACCGCTGACCCTGAATGAAAGGTTCAGGTCAATCGCAGGAATCCAGCTCCAGCTTGACAGGGGGATTTGTCCATTGAAAACTGCCGGGGCTTGTGACAGCAGCAGCAGCATTGATGTTCCGGCAATAGCAGCGGCAGTGATCGCATTAAGATTGCGATTGCGAAAGAGCGAAGGAATGAAGGCTGTCAGGAGTGGCAGCAGTGGAATCAAGGCAAGGTTCATTAGTTCATCCTCTAGGGCTTTGCGTTTGTTCGAAGGACGATTCGATGGTATAAAAATACCGCCACAAAAGGTATGCAATTCAGAACGTAAAAGCAAGAATTATCGAAACCGCTGTTTGTAAAATGTTACAATATGCAGCCTCGGTAGTGGCGGAAAAAAGCCTTTATTGGTGGTTTTCATCAAATAAAGACAAGGAATTAAGGCGTTACTTCCAGTACGTGCACAAAAGAATAATAAAACAGCTTTTTACTTTCTTCAAAGGGGTGATTTTATGAAACAACTCAACTGTGCTGCTATCCAATTCAATATTGAACTGGGGAACCTTGACGTTAACCGGCAGCGAGTTGCCGAAGCTCTGCGCCGGGCTGCCGGGAGGGGTGCCGAACTCGCAGTGCTCCCGGAGATGTGGAGTTGTGGTTATGATTATCGCAATCTCCATTCCTTGGCGGAAAAGACTCCTGATATTGTGGCCGACCTGCAGAATATCTGTGGTGAGTTGAACCTGGTCACCGTCGGCAGCCTTCCGGAGCTCAATGATGGCAACATTTACAATACTGCCTACGTTGTTGATCGCGACCAGGTTGTTGGCAGTTATCGCAAACTCCATCTGTTTTCCACCATGGGAGAAGACAGATATCTGCACGCCGGAGACAACAGTCTGGTGGTGAAAACCTGTGTCGGCAACATCGGGGTCGCCATCTGTTACGATCTGCGTTTCCCGGAACTTTTCCGCAAGCTGGCCCTGGAGGGAGCCGAGATCCTCTGCATTCCGGCGGAATGGCCGAAACCTCGGGGGGAACACTGGCAGACGCTGTTGCGCGCCCGCGCCATCGAGAACCAGTTTTTTGTGGTTGCCGCCAACTGTTGCCGGGTTCAGGGTAAGCTGGATTTCTGTGGCCTCAGCCGGATTATTTCGCCCCTCGGAACCCTCCTTGCCGAAGCCGCAGAAGAGGACACCGAGTTGATCGCCGCATGCGATTTTTCCGAGATGGTCAAATACCGCGAGCAGATCGATATTCTCAACGATCGCCGTGCCGATATTTACGGCACGCCCTGATGTGTAGGAGCAGTCCGTAACTATTCCGCAAGCCGCTGGGCTTCCTGGCGATAGGCAGCGGGAACCTCGTCAAGGCGATCGGCAAAATGGAGGACGCCGTCACGGTCGACATAAAGGTAGCGGGCGGATTGATCCGCTGGAGGTGTCAGCTCCGCTTCAATGGTCTGCCCGATATGGTCATGATAGGCGTCAGTGCGCCCCAGAGTGAGCAGCCGGGCACGAAAATCTCGATAAAAAACCTGAACCTGAGTCAGCCCGGGTGTGGTGAAATTTCGTTTCAACATGAACTGATCGGCAATCAACAGCAATGCCACGGTCAGCCCCAGCCACAACATGAATCGTAACAATTTCAACCTGTTTTCTCCCCTTGTCGGTTTGTTCCGGTATCCCTGTGCGGCTCATCATAGCCAACCGGATTGTCTGGCTGCAAGGTATTCCATTTTTATCGCAAATATGCAATTATTCGTATTTGTAGTTATTAGCTGCACGGCAGCTGTCTCGTCAGCAGCGTCTGCCAGAGCGGGGGCAGCAGTGCCGGTACGTTGAACATATTACTCTGTAAACAGATTTTCCCAGAGAGAAAGTAGCATCCAATATGAGCCATACCGATTACGACGTTATCATCATTGGTGGCGGACCTGCCGGCATGACCGCCGGACTTTACGCCTCGCGCGCCTGTTTGAAAGCCCTGATGATCGAAAAAATGATCATGGGCGGCCAGATGATGACTACCACGCTGGTGGAAAACTGGCCCGGTTATCCCGGCGGTATCGAAGGCCCGGAACTGATGACACGCTTTCAGGAACACTGTGTTGAGTTCGGCCTGGAAACCGCTTACGGAACGGTAGAAAAGATCATTGATAATGGCAGCACCAAAACCCTGATTGTCGACGAGAAGGAAATGACCTGCAAAGCGGTGATCATTGCAACCGGGGTGATTCCGCGCAAGCTGGGGATTGACGGAGAGGCGGCGCTGGTGGGTAAGGGGGTCTCCTATTGTGCCACTTGTGACGGCGCTTTTTTCCGTAACCAACCGATCGCTGTGATCGGCGGTGGCGACACCGCGGCGGAGGAAGCCCTGTTTCTGACCCGTTTTGCCAGCAAGGTTTACATGGTCCATCGGCGTGATCAGTTGCGTGCTACAAAAATTCTTCAGGACCGCATCTTTGCCAATGAAAAAATTGAAATGGTGTGGAATTCTGTCGTCGAGGATTTTGAGTCGGACGACAGCGGCCTGACCGGAGCGCTTCTGCGTAATATGAAAACCGGTGACACCCGTCAGATTGAGGTAAAAGGTCTTTTTGCCGCCATTGGCGTTACACCGACCACTGGCTTCGTCAAGGGGATGTTGACCCTGGACGCTGACGGTTATATTCGCTGTGGTGAAGATACCATTACCAATATCCCGGGCATCTACGCTGCCGGCGATTGCCGTACCACGGTTCTCAAGCAGGTATCAACGGCCGTTGGTGATGGTGCGGTCGCCGCACTGATGGCGGAAAAGTACATCGACGAACTCAACCATTCGTCGTAAAAAGTGTTCGTCCCGACCGTCAACCGGTCGGACCGATGATATCAAAGGGGAGGGGGGAGTATGCTCGCCAAAGTGACGTCCGGCGCCCTGATCGGCATCAATGCCTATCCGGTCACCGTGGAAGTCGATATTGCCCAGGGGTTACCGCAGTTTGCCACCGTCGGGCTGCCGGAGGGCGCGGTCAAAGAAAGCAAGGATCGGGTCAAGTCGGCGATTAAAAACTCCGGTTATGAGTTTCCCGCCAGACGCATCACTATCAACCTCGCACCTGCCGATATCCGCAAGGATGGTGCCGCCTTTGATCTCCCCATTGCCATTGGTCTGCTGGCCGCTACCGGTGTCGTCAATGCCGAACGTCTGGAAAAGTTCATCCTGCTGGGCGAACTGTCCCTCGACGGACAGGTGAAGCCGGTACGCGGGGTCCTGCCAATTGCTGTTGTCGCCCGCGAATGGGGCGATCTGGCGCTGATTTTGCCCATGGATAATGCCGAAGAGGCTGCTGTCGTCGCCGGACCGGCCGTGTACCCGGTGCGTGATCTGGCGGAGGCCGTTGGCCTGATTAACGGCGAAAAAGAGTTTATTCCCTTTGTCATGCCTCCAGCCACAACGGCAGCATTACAAGCCGCTGACAGTGAGGATTTTGCCGAAGTCCGCGGTCAGGAGCACGTCAAACGCGCCCTCGAAGTGGCAGCGGCAGGATCCCATAACATCCTCATGAGCGGCCCGCCCGGCAGTGGCAAAACCATGCTCGCCCGGCGTTTACCCACGATTTTACCCGATTTTTCTTTTGAAGAAGCTCTCGAAACCACCAAGATCCATTCCGTTGCCGGGCTGCTGGCACGTAACAACGCCCTGGTGCGGCAGCGACCTTTCCGTTCTCCCCATCATACCATTTCCGATGCCGGACTGATCGGCGGCGGCACCTATCCGCGTCCCGGCGAAGTCTCTCTGGCCCATCGCGGAATTTTGTTCCTTGATGAGTTTCCGGAGTTCAAAAAGAACGTACTGGAGATGTTGCGCCAACCATTGGAAGATGGGCAGGTCAGCATCAGCCGCGCGGCTTTGAGCCTGACCTATCCGGCAGATTTTATGCTCGTTGCGGCGATGAACCCCTGCCCCTGCGGCTTTATGGGTGATACGGTCCACGACTGCACCTGCACTCCGCCGCTATTGCAGCGCTATCGCAGCAAGCTCTCCGGCCCCCTGCTCGACCGCATTGACCTCCATGTTGAAGTGCCCAGGGTCACCCACAAAGACCTTACTGACATTCAGGCCGGCGAATCTTCGTGCGCCATCCGTGAGCGCGTCAACCAGGCTCGCGATCGCCAGCGCCGGCGTCTCGCACCTTTCAACCTCCACGCCAACAGCCAGATGCAGGCCCGGCATATCCGTCGTTTCTGTAAACTCGATACGGCCGGCGACGCCCTGCTTGAGCAGGTTACCGACAAGCTTGGTCTCTCCGCTCGCAGCTACACCCGCATCCTCAAACTCGCCCGCACCATCGCAGATCTCGCCGACCGCGAGCAGATCGACAGGCTTCATTTAAGCGAAGCGATTCAGTACCGCGGACTGGATCGGAAGACGGGGTAAAAGGGTCTGACTCAAGTTAATTATCACGGACAACAACAGGAGGGGGCAACATGCACAAGATTCCACAGATCACCATTTATGCCAGGCAGGCCGGGGTTTCCATCTCTCCCCATGAGCGTCGCAGCGAGGGGCGACCAATCGAAGGGCGCATCGTCCTGCGCTTTTTCCGCCTGGAGCCTGGCAGCAACGCCATCCGTTTTATCGTTGAACCATTCGAAGCGTTCTCCCTGTACAGAAAAATTCACCGAATTGTTCGCGACGGTGGACAGGAGAGCCTTAAACACTCATTTGCCGGCCCGGACGGCGAGGTCCATACCCGCCTGACCGTCGAGCACTGGTCCCGCAACGGCAAAAGCGGTTATGCTGTTGCGGTGAAACGGGGCGAGGAGCTACTGAATGTGCCGGTTCAGGCAGAACAGTTCCTCTATGTTGCCGAATTCTTGCGGCACCTGTCGCTGCAGCAGGCCTGGGTCGAGGAGCCGGAACGTGCGGCAGGATAATACGGACAGGGTCCTGAGCTACGTATGAGCGACTGATTGTTTTTTCCCCGACAGAAGTGCCGGATTTTTCCGGCAACCAGCAGGGCTGAAAATATCCTTGACCTTTCAAGGTTCAGCCACTATTTTACTTTGTCAATCAACAGGGGATGCAGATGGTCGTCCAGACAAGCTGTACGCAGGTCTCTTTAACTAAGGTTTTGAAGTGCACCTTTCTTGTGTTGAAAACACATAGAAAAGACTAAGTCAGATTAAAGACCACCTTTGCGCGGGGTTTAATCTCAACGGGGCTGTTGTTGCTTTATCGGCATTGACAGCCCTTTTTGTTATTTCGTCAATCACCCAGGCGGTACAGAGCAGCCGCCAGACAAACAAGGACAGGAGAAACCGCAAATGACAGCGAACAATTCCAATCCAGCACCTGATGACACCATCCTGGTCGGTATCCTGACCGGCAGCCCCAACGACCTGCCGAAGGTGGTTAAAGTGCGCGACACCCTGGATGAACTCGGCATTCGCAGCGAGATTGTGGTCGCTTCGGCGCACCGCACGCCCGACAAGGTTTTCGCCTATCTTGATCGTGCCCACCAAGAAGGGGTGCAGGTCCTGATCGGCTGTGCTGGAGTCGCAGCGCACCTGGCCGGGGTGATTGCCGGGCATACCCGTCTGCCGGTCATCGGGCTGCCCCTTGGCAATGGTCCCCTGTCCGGCTGGGACAGTCTCCTCTCTACGGTACAGATGCCTCCCGGCGTGCCGGTAGCGACTGTGGCGGTAGATGGATCCCGTAATGCAGCGATTCTGGCCGCACGCATTCTGGCGCTGAAATATCCCGCTGTCGATGCCGCTCTGGAAAAGTTGGCTGATCAGGAACGGCGGCGCTACGACCAGACCGCAGATGAGGCATTGGCTGCCTTGAAGTCAGCCTGATAAAAACCTCTGTCCGGCACCATATTAAGTAAAAGTAATCTCTCTGTTCAGCACCGCATAGGGGGGTCTGTGGCGAGGACGACAGCTGAATAGTTACAATGGAATCATTACAAAAAAGGAGAACAGCCATGCGGGATGTTAACAAGTTCATATCCGGATTCAAGCGTTTTCAGAGCGATTGGCTGGGTCCGGATGCCGGTCTTTTTGATCGGTTGAGAAAAGGACAGTCTCCCTGTACGATGGTGATTGCCTGCAGTGATTCACGGGTTGATCCCCTCTTTCTCACCGATAGTCATCCGGGCGACCTGTTTGTTGTCCGCAACGTTGCCAACCTGGTGCCGCCCTGTGAACCGGACGCGGGACATCACGGCGTCAGTGCCGCCCTGGAATTTGCCGTCTGCCATCTTGAGGTCGATAATATCATCGTCATGGGGCATTCACAGTGTGGCGGCATCAAGGGCTTAATGGAAGGTATCTGTGCCTGCAATGAGCATTCGTTTATCGGCAACTGGGTCGATATTGCGCGGAAGGCCAAAGAAAAAGTTCAGGCAGAGTTGCCGGACAAACCCCTGGAAATGCAAACCGGCGCCTGCGAAAGGGCAGCTATCCTGCTCTCTCTTGAAAACCTGATGACCTTCCCCTGGCTGAAAGAGCGAGTAGAAAAGGGTCGTCTGGCCCTGCATGGCTGGTATTTTGACCTGCAGGCGGGGACCTTGTCAGGATATTCTGCCGACAGCAGAAATTTTGAAATAATCAGCTAGTCATCGCCAACAGGCACCAGGGGGGACATAATACCGATTTGAACTATAAATCGGTATTATGTCCCCCCTGGTGCCCCTTTTGCCCCGGTTTCAGGTGCCGCAGAAGGTTTGATAGACCCGTTGCGACGGCGGTGGTGGTTTACGGTAGGCGAGATCTGCGGCATCAAGATCGGTATAGGGCGTTGCCAGGACGCGCAGCAGATTTTCAAAAGGTTGCAGGTTGCCGCTCTTTTCCGCTGCTGCCAGCGCCTCTTCGACCCGATGATTGCGGGGTATCACCGCCGGATTGTTACGATCCATGATGTTTTTAACTGTGTTGAAGGGTTGCCCCTGTTGCTTCAATCGCCACTGCCAGCGTTTGCGCCAATCCTGAAATGCACCGTCGCGATGCAGCTCACTGTCGGTTAATTGTTCACCAGCCAGATCGCGAAAACTGTTGGTGTAGTCAGCGCGTAAACGCTTCATGATATTCAGCAGATCATCGATCAGGGGCAGATCATGCTCCTGTTCGTCCAACAATCCCAATTTTCCCCGCATCCCTTTTAACCAGAATCGACGAAATTTGTCCTCAAATTGATCCAGTGCCTGTTGAGCCACCGCAATCGCGGGTTCCTGCTGTTCAGCCAATAAGGGCAGCAGAACTTCGGCGAAGCGGGTCAGATTCCACTGGGCGATGGGGGGTTGGTTGGCATAGGCGTAGCGCCCCTGGTGATCAATGGAACTGAACACGGTAGCGGGGTTGTAGGCGTCCATGAAGGCGCAGGGGCCGTAATCGATCGTTTCTCCGGCAATCGCCACATTGTCGGTGTTCATCACCCCGTGGATAAAACCGACCAGCTGCCACCGGGCGACCAGAAACGCCTGCCGGTCAATGACCGCTTCCAGCAGGGCGAGGTACGGGTTTTCCTGATCTGCTACGTCCGGGTAATGGCGCTGGATACTGTAATCAGCGAGAATTTTGACCTCATCGGTAGTACCACGCCAGGCGGCATATTCAAAGGTGCCGACGCGCAGATGACTGGCCGCTACCCGGGTCAGAACGGCGCCCGGCAGCTGGGTTTCGCGGCGCACCGATTCGCCCGTTGTCACCACCGCCAGGCTACGGTTGGTAGGAATGCCGAGGGCATACATGGCCTCGCTGATCAGGTATTCGCGCAACATCGACCCTAATGTGGCCCGACCGTCGCCGCGGCGGGAAAAGGGTGTTTGACCGGAACCCTTGAGTTGAATATCGACCCGCTCTCCCGCAGGGGTCAACTGTTCGCCAAGGAG
Source organism: Pelovirga sp. (assembly GCA_041686715.1). Taxonomy (GTDB): domain Bacteria; phylum Desulfobacterota; class Desulfuromonadia; order Desulfuromonadales; family Geopsychrobacteraceae; genus Pelovirga. The sequence goes on along the minus strand of JAWLDI010000006.1, from coordinate 14,114 downwards.
CAGGGCGCGACCGTCACCGAGCATGGTAAATCCGCCGAACTGATGACCGGCATAGGCCTGGGCGAGGGGTTGGGCTCCGGCGGGCAACTCATTGCCGGCGAGGATTTGTACTCCTTGATGCGCGCCCAGTCGGTTAGGGTCCAGACCGAGGTCTCTTGCCAGCATATGGTTGAGGATGACCAATGAAGGCGAGTGGGCTGCCACTGGTGGCAGTTGTCGATAGAAAAGGTCGGGCAGTGACAGGTAGCTGGTGTCAAAATTCCAGCCGGCGTGAACCGGTGCTGCTGAGCCGTCAGTGGACATAGAGATCTCCGCGCAGGCAAGCTACATGATTCTTGTCCATTGTATCCTCGGGTGGTGTTGCCGGGATAGGGGCGGTGCTCTATTTTATGCCAAATTTCTTCAGAATCTCTGCTGGTGCCTGTTCAAAATGGGAAAATTCCATGGTAAAGCTCCCCTGACCTTTGGTGGCACTGCGCAGTTCGGTCATATAGCCGAACATCTCCAGCAGGGGAACGCTGGCGCGGATGACGTCCTGCCCCGGCCGTGAGGTGATGCCTTCGATCTGGCCGCGTTTCTGGTTCAGACCACTCATGACCCGGCCGGTATAGTCGGATGGAGCTGTCAGCTCCAGCGCCATGACCGGCTCAAGCAGGATGGGAGCGCTGTCAGTCAGCGCCTGATGAGCGGCGCGGCTGATAGCCGCCGCGATCCCCAGATCAGTGACCCGGTTGCTGTCATAGGGGGCTTCCACCAGGCTGATGGTGAGGTCAGTCAGGGGATATCCTGCAATCGGGCCGGATTGACATGTTTGTGCCAGCTGCTCCCTGATCCGTTCTGCCATTTCGGTAGGCCAGGGGGCCAGAACCTCTTCGTCGATGTCGATTTGCAATCCCTGCTTACGTGGTTCCGGGTTGAGGCGGATGGTGATATCACCGCAGTGGATCTTGCCTTCAATTTCACGTTCAAACTGCTCATGATGCTGGGTGGCACAGCGGATTGTTTCACGGTAGACAACCTGGGGCCGACCGGTGACGGTAGCTATGCCAAAGTCCGTTTTAAGGCGCTGGGTGACGACCTCCAGATGCAGTTCGCCCATCCCGGTAAGGAGTGTTTGACCGGTTTCCGGATCTTCCTTAACTCTGAAAGTGGGATCTTCCCACTGCAGTTTTTCCAATGCCAGGGGCAATTTGTCACGGTCATCGACAGTTTTGGGTTCGATTGCTAACGAAACTACCGGTTCCGGATAGGTAAGCCCGGCCAGTTGTAACGGGGCCTCTGGAGAACTCAGGGTGTCACCGGTCAGCACCTGTTTGAGACCCGTCGCTGTAACGATATCACCGGCAACAGCTTCTGCAATGCGCTCGCGTTTGTGAGCATGCATGCGAAACAGCCGTGCTACCTTTTCATTATCACGGGTGCGACTGTTGTGGAGCACATCCCCGGGGACGATGCGACCGGAGTAGATGCGCAGATAGGTCAGTTTACGCCCTTCATCAGCCAGTACCTTGAACGCCAGGGCACAGACCGGGCCGTCCGGAGATGTTTTCACCGATAGCTCTGCGCCGTCCTCCAGATGTTTTGCCGGCGCCGGTGGGGTATCAAGGGGGGAGGGGAGCAGCGAGCAGATCATGTCAAGGAGTTGCTGTATCCCCTTGTTGCGCAGCGCCGAACCAAGCAGAACCGGAAACAGTTCACAGCGCAGGACACCGATGCGCAAAGCAGCTATGACGGCTTCTTCGTCCACCGGCTCACCTTCGAGTACGGCAGCAAGGAGGTTGTCATCAAAATCGGCTGCGGCTTCCAGCAGCAGTTCGCGTTGCTGTCGGACTGCAGGAAGCATAGCGGCTGGAATATCACCGGTCTGCCAGGTTTGACCCAGGTCCGTATCGTCAAAATAGATGGCCTGTTGCCTGATCAGGTCGATGACTCCGTGAAAATGCTCCTCCGTTCCGATGGGCAGTTGCAGTAATATCGGCCGGGCGGCCAATTTGGTCTTAATGGCCTCAAGTACCTGCTCATGGTCAGCGCCGATGCGATCCATTTTATTGATCAGGCAGATGCGTGGTACTCGATAGAGATCTGCCTGGTGCCAGACCGATTCGCTTTGTGGCTGCACCCCTTCGACCGCACTGAAGATCGCCACAGCACCATCAAGGGCCCGCAGGGAGCGCTCGACCTCGATGGTGAAATCGATATGGCCGGGGGTGTCGATCAGGTTGAAAACGTGGTTGTTCCACTGGCAACGGTTGGCCGTAGCGGTGATCGTGATACCGCGCTGCTGTTCCTGTTCCATCCAGTCCATAACCGCCATACCGTCATGGACTTCACCCATCTTGTGGATTTCGCCGGTATAAAAAAGAATACGTTCTGAGACGGTGGTCTTGCCGGCATCAATATGGGAAATAATGCCGAAATTTCGAATCTGTTCAAGCTGCTGCATGGTCATGTGTCACCTGTCGTCGGTCAGAGATTGCATTGCAGGCGCTGGAGCAGATCCGGGTCGAGGTTGTTATCACGGGCGTAGGCCAGTTCGATCTCCTCAATCTGAAAATAATCCAGTCCGCTGTTACGGAAAAAATCTTCTCTTAGGGCCCGATTGTCGTTGCGGATAATTTGCGGGAGAAATTCATGCAGATAAACGTGCTCCATGTGCAGATCGTGAAGAACTTTTTCAAACATCTGGCGATTCAGCCGCAGATTGAACATGTTGCTGGAGCGTAGCTCGCTATTTAGAGCATGGTAAAGCTCGTCCTGATTGTCTTTGATCAGAATATGGGTATTGTTTGTTGTCAGCCAGTCTCTGGCTGCCGTGAGGGTGTTGCGGAAATGTTGTTCCTCACCGGTAATAAAATGTAACTCTTCATACAGTTCGTTTACCCGTAAATGGCCGACCGTGACAGCCGTAAGCCCCTGTCTTAGGTGGGTCAGTTTACGGCGACCGAAATTACCGATATAGGAGGTTTTGTTCAAATCGGTGAAAAATAGTTGCTCGAACAGGCCGGGACTTATCCGGCTGAACTCCTGGTACCTTGTCAGTAACTGGTAAATGACTGTTTCTGCAGGCAGATGATTGTCAAGAAACACAATCCGGTTGATGGCGGTTGTGGTGATATCGACGTTATCAAACAGCAGGCAGATGTTGTTGAACTGCTGGCGGACTCTGTCCCTGTTGCTGATATCCTGCGGTTCATCCAGACGCGTCTTGAACTCCTCGATGATTTCATCAAAACGATAATCATGATGTTTGCGCGCCTGCTGCCGGGCCAGCAGCAGTTCAGCGATCGATTCGTTGGCAAACTCCGGTCCGTTTACCAGCTGACTGAGCAGGTTGCGGGTGGTGGTGATATGTTCGGCTTCCCGGGTCTGAGGCTCAAGTTCAGACAGATAGTTATGATCAAGGGCCCGCAGAAGAATCTCCGGGACCTGCTGGCGCAAGGCCATGGTGGATATCCGGGTGATCTGTTGTTGCTGGGCGGGCGTTATCCGCCGTTGGGCGGCACAGGTTAAGAGAATTTTGCGGTAGCTGTCAGCAATCCGATAATTGTCGCGGTGCCGATAGATGACATCGAGACGGATGCGCTCCTGCTGGAGCGGTGTGATATGAAGATGCTCGGCCAATTCATCCAGGGTTTTCAGGTGGATGTCCGCCATGTTGCGGTGAGGGTAGTAAAGATTGCGGAGTTCCTGCTGAAAGTGAAGATTGCGAGTATGGGTCAGGCGCACCAGATAAAGGGTACAGTCGTGGGGTAACTGGGAAAGAATGCAGGTTGCCAGGCGCGAATCATCAGCCTGTGCCGGTTCCGGCAGGCGCTTGAGGTTTTTGCCGAGCAGCCGCAGGAGCTTTTCCTGGCGTGCCCCGATGGTATCCCCGGCAAGCCCGTGAATAAAGAAAAAATAGTTGTGTATAGCGTGCCCCTGGCTGAACAGCTGATTATAATCAAATACTCCCTGGTGATGGTTACTCCATTGCAGCTGCCCATGTTGATCAACAGTTGCACCCAGCAGGGTCAGCCGATTTACCACGCCGTCTCTGACCAGGTCTGCCGCCGGGAGCTGGTCGCCATACATGTGACTGCAGAGGGTGCCGCCTGTGCCGCGCTGACTTATGCTGTTTGCCGCCAGAATCAGTTCATTGCCGGGTGAGAAGAAGCGTACCCGGTCCTCTTCTATGGCATAAAAGTGATGATGCGGCAAACGGCAACCGGCCGCCGTGGCAAAATATTCCACCTGTTGATTGATGCTCCCGTGCAGGCGCAGTTCAGTTTTCATGACAGAGTCCACTGGTGTGCTGCAGTTGTACTTCAAAAGAAAAGCGTTGCCCGTCGTAGGCAAGGTTGATTCCGGCGGGCAGATCGGCATCATGGCACAGATGGTCAACGTCATGGCTCAAGTGGGTCAGCAGCGTTTGTTCTGCGCCGATCGATTCAGCTATGGCGACCGCCTCAGAGATGTTAAAATGAGTAGGGTGAGACCTGAATCGCAGGCCATCCAGGACCAGGAGACTGAGGTCGTTCAGCCGGGCCAGCGAGGTGTCGGGAATGCCGTTACAGTCGGTCAGGTAGGCGATTGGACCTACACGGTAGCCGGTGGTCATCTGGGAGCCGTGGTGCAGGGGAATGGGGATGATCTCAAGTCCGAACAGTTTCAACGGCTCTTCGATCGGATGCAGCGACAGTTTCGGGACATAGCCCGGCGGCTGGTTCTGATCGAAGATATAGTTGAAGTTTCGGCGTAGGCTGAGCAGGGTGCCAGGGTCGGCATACAGAGGTATGGGGGCGGCGCCGGGAATATTGAAACCCCGTAGATCGTCAATTCCATGGACATGATCAGCGTGGCTGTGGGTATAGAGAACAGCATCGACCTGACGAATATCTTCTCTTAGGGCCTGTTGGCGCAGATCGGTCGAGGTGTCGATGAGCAGGTTGCGCCCGGCGTAGTGGATCAGGGCGCTGCAGCGTGTGCGCCGGTTATGCGGGTCTTTCGAGCGACAGACATCACAGCGGCAACCAACCACCGGAATGCCGGTGCTGGTTCCGGAACCGAGAATCACAATATCCAGCGTTGCTGTTGGCATGGTGCGGGTTTCCTTGTTCGGGTATCGGTCAGTGCGAGGGGTAATTTAGCACTTTGATTCAGCGACAGACAAGGACAGAATGGTTCGGCGCCGACAGCTGGCGATGATAGGGCAGTCACTTATTGTGGAGGTGGTGTGAAAAGACAGCAGTCTGAACAAATTAACAGTTTGTGTCGCCGTTGTATCCGCTTTTGCAAACAACCGGCCACCATGCTGCTGCTCTCCTGCCCCCGTTACCAGCAGCGCCCCTTCAAAACAGAAGAGTTGAAATTTCAGCAGCTTGAACTTTTTTCAGACGAATCTGATTAGCATCGATCTTCTGCTGAATCGTTCTGGGGGGGGGAGAAGGTGCCTGAAAACCTGCCCCCTCATGCGAGTAAGAGGGAGTAACCGCAGGTCTTTGGCATACGGATGCCGATCAGGCTGTTGAGTAACTTTTAAGCAATTCGATCAAGGAAATCTTTCAACAGCGGGATGAACTTTTCCGGTTCGACCAGAAAAGAGTCATGGCCGTAGTCGGACCGGATGCAGTGATATTCAACCGGTTTGTTCTGTGATCGCAACTCGTTGACCACCTCTTCCGTCTGCTGCGGGGTGTAAAGCCAGTCAGAAGTAAAGGCGAACCACAAAGATGGGCAGACAAGCCGACTCAAGGCTTCGCTGAATGAATCGAAGTTCCAGGCCACGTCGTACAAATCAAGGGCCTTGGCCAGATAAAGAAACGAATTGGTGTCAAACTTGTTGGTAAAATTGCCGCCATTGTAGTTGAGGTAGCGTTCCACTTCATACTGGCCGAAAAAATCAAACATGCCGTCGCGAACAGAAAAACGGCGATCAAACTTCAACCACATGGAGGCATCAGATAAAAATGAGATGTGTCCTACGGCCCGTGCCAGTGCCAGTCCATCGGCCGGGGGGTGCTCCAGCTGATAGTTCCCTTTTTTCCAGAGGGGATCGTTGTAGATCGACTGGCGTGCCAGGGCGTTGAGGGCAATGGCCATGGGGGATGTGCGGCCGGTGCCGGCAATAGGGACGATGGAGCGTACCATGTCTGGGTAGTGAATCCCCCATTCAAGGGCCTGCATGGCGCCCATGGACCCGCCGATAACCGTCTTCAGGCTGGCGATGCCGAGGTGGTCGAGAAGCAGCTTCTGGGCCCTGACCATGTCCCGCACCATCAATACCGGAAAGCTGAGGCGATAAGGTTTGCCGCTGCGCGGGTTGATGCTGGTCGGGCCTGTCGAACCCTTGCAGGAACCGATCGTGTTGCTGCAGATGACGAAATAGCGGTCGGTATCGAGAACCTTGCCCGGACCGATCATATTGTCCCACCAGCCCGGCTTACGGTCTTGGTCTGAATGATAACCGGCGGCGTGGGCGTCACCGGTCCAGGCGTGAGCAGTAAGGATTACATTCGAGGCATCCTTGTTGAGGGTGCCGTAGGTTTCATAGGCAATCGTCAGGGGTCCGAGCAAGCGCCCGCTTTCAAGGCGCAACTCGGTGTTCAGCTTGACAGACTCTGTGCTTACCAGACCGACACTCTGTTCCAATGACTCACCCTTTTAATAGACGAGTAAAAAAAAAGCCCCCCGTGGCGGGAGGGCCTTTCATGATAGCGGGAGAATCCGTATCTTCAGGCGCCGTCCCCATCTGTCCCGTACACCTGATGCGTATCGGGCAGGATTTGGCACCATTTGGTTCGTAGTGAACCCGGTTGCCGTGGTTTCACAGGGCCTATTCCCTCCACCACTCTGGATAAAGACGTGCTACGTAGCTTGTTGTCTTTGGACTCTAGCCTACCGCCTCTTTTCTTGTCAATTGTTCGTTGACTGAGTTCCGTGTTGATTCAATGTCTTGAGCTTTTCTTCCTGGCGACGGACGATATCGCCAATGCTGTAACGCAACAGAACGCTCGATAGAGCCTGCTGGGCCTCTTCCCATATTTCGTGGGCAGCACAAAAGGCGTCACGGGCACAGAATTCGGAATCGATCAGACAGTGATTCAGTTTCAACTCTCCTTCCTGGGCTTTAAAAACATCCAGGAGGGTGATCTGTTCAGGGTCTCTGGCAAGCATAAAGCCACCGCCAACGCCGCGCTGTGAACTGACGATACCGCTTTTGATCAAGGGTTGCAGGATTTTAGTCAGAAAGGCCGGGGTAACCTCTTGCGTGCGGCAGATGTCCTTTTTTAGAACCACTTTGTCGCGCGGTTGCTGTGCCAGGTAGATAATAGTTCTGATCGCGTATTCGGTTGCGCGTGTAATGACCACTGGATGACCCTTTTCTCAAAGCAAGCAAACTGTTTATTTGATCCGGGTGGTTTTTCTGCCGGTGTATTGTTGCTATAATTAACTGATTCGTACTGCCGCTGTAAAGAATGTTAACCAAAATAATTAAGTTTATAACTGTGATTGTATCGCACTCTCATTCGCCTGTCATCGGTCGATTTGCACCCAGCCCTACCGGATCGCTACACTTTGGCACCCTGGTGTCGGCACTGGCCAGCTATGTGCACGTACGGCAGGCCGGTGGCAGATGGCTGCTGCGGATTGAAGATCTTGATCCGCCACGGGTTGTTACCGGATCTGCTGATGCCATTCTTTTCTTGCTTGAAACGCTGGGTTTTGAGTGGGACGGAGAGATTGTTTACCAGAGCCGCCGATTCCATCGTTATCAGGAAATACTTCAAGAGTTGCGTCACCGGCAGCTGGTTTTTGAATGCACTTGCAGCCGCCGCGATCTCTTGGCCAGTGCCCCGCATGCAGGTGAGGAGGGACCGGTTTATCCGGGAACCTGCCGTTCCGGCGCTGATGATAAGCGGGCGCAACGATCCCTGCGGCTGCGGGTCGGCGATGAACCCGTCTCTTTTGTGGACGGCATTCAGGGTGGGCAGTGTCAGAATCTTGAGCGTGAAGTGGGTGACTTTGTTCTTTATCGTGCTGATGGTGTTTATGCCTATCAGCTGGCGGTCGTGATCGATGACATGGATGGAGGAATAACCCAGGTGGTTCGCGGTGCTGATCTGCTGTTTTCAACTCCCAGGCAGATCTGGTTGTATCGTTGCCTGAATGCCCGGCCACCGGACTATTATCATCACCCTCTGGTTCTCGGCAGTGACAGGCAGAAGCTCAGCAAGCGGGATGGCGATGGTGGAGTGATCGCTGCCGCCAATGGTGCCCGCATGCTATGGCTGGCCCTCGATTTTCTCGGTCAGTCACCGCCTTCCTGCCTGTTTGATGCTTCCCCCCGGGAAGTGCTTGGCTGGGGGGTTGAGCACTTTTCAATTGCCTGTGTCGGGCGTGAAAGCCGTTGTGTCTGTTTTGATCAGCTGGACGCCGTTCAGCCATAATCCGGGCGAATAGATAACGATTCATAGTTGTTTTTTTGTCGAATGAGGTTATGCTTTGACCTCTGTGGGCATCATCCGGAGTGTTTTTGGCAAGTCTTGCGCACAAGATGAATACAATTCTTTAAACGGAGATGAGAAATGAAAAGAATCTTTGCCGCTCTGGTGGTCATTCTGCTTCTCAGTGCCTGCAGCAGTGGAACCTATAACATCCCCAAGCGTGAGTACCAGTCGCGTGTCCAGGTGCTGGGCATTGTTCCTTTACTGGTAGACAGTACCGCAGCAATCAGCTATCCACATAGTGAGGAAGTTTACACCCTGCTCAGAGCTTCTGCCCGAAACCAGCACTATCATCTGGCGGAACAGTTACGGACGAAAAAGGGTTACTTCGACGTTCGTCCGCTTGATATCAATCCCGATATGACCGCGATGTCGCTGCTTGCCGGTGGTGGAGATCATGACGAAGCGGGGCGTCCGCTGGGTTATCGCCTTGATCCGGTCACCGTTTCAGAGCTGACGCGGCAGAATGTTGTTGATGCGCTGCTGGTGGTGGTCTTCTCCGGGGAGCAAATTGAAGAAAACCGCCGCTCAAGAACGAAACTGGAAACATTGCGCACAACCTACAGCAGTATCCAGGCCACGGCGGTTGTTGTTGACCGTGAAGGAAACGTCCTCTGGGAGTTGACCGGGGATGACAGTTATATGGCGGTCAACCTGCAATATCCGGATTTCGATGAGGCGCACTTCAATCGTACCAATATGGTTCACGTTAAAAATATCAGTGTTGCCGGGGCTGAACGAATTATCACCGCAGGCGTAGACGATAATGACGATAAGCCCTCGCAGATGTATCAGGAGCTTTTTTCAGAGGTTGTTTCAGCCATCAGTCCCGGGCTGCTCGATTCTTTACGATAGCCGCTGAACGGTGTTTTTTTTTAATTCCCGGAAGACGGTTTAAAAAAGCGCATCTTACCAGTTGACATCCGGCCATAAAGCGGGTAAAAGCTCCCATAATGTAAAAAACGAGCAACCTGCCCGCTTGACTTCCCTGTAAAAAGATGCAGCTAAAAAATTGAAACTTTTAAATAGGAAACTGTCGCGGATAAAAGAGACAGACCAACCATCGACTGAATAAGCCTGGACTTAAAGAACCTTAACAAAAATACTGACACATAAAAAAACCCGCCCCTGCAGATTGAGTCGTGCTGCCTTTGCCCGTTAATGCGCGTGCATTGGTCTTTTTGCCGCCGCCTGTCCCTGTCGGTTTGAACCGGAGAGCCTTCTATGAACTTGAAAGAGCTGAAACAAACAAAAATTACTGACCTGATAGCTTTGGGTAAAGATCTCGGCCTCGAAGAAATCGGCGGCATGCGTCGCCAGGACCTGATCTTCAATATCCTTAAAGCAACAGCAGCCCAGAAAAAAGGTATTTTCGGCGAAGGGGTGCTGGAAATACTGCCGGATGGTTTTGGTTTTCTGCGAGCCCCGGACGCGAACTATCTGCCGGGTCCGGATGATATCTATATCTCGCCCTCACAGATCCGGCGCTTTGCGCTGCGTACCGGCGATACGGTGGCGGGGCAGATCCGTCCGCCTAAAGAGGGTGAACGCTACTTTGCTTTATTGAAGGTCTCCGAGGTCAACTTCGAAAATCCTGTCAAAATGAAGGAGAAAACCTTTTTTGACAATCTTACCCCGCTTTATCCCGATCAGCGTCTGACCCTGGAAACCGAGTCCGAAAACAGTGCCGCCCGTATCATGGACCTGCTGGCACCCATCGGCAAGGGGCAACGTGGTCTGATTGTCGCGCCACCGCGTACCGGCAAGACAGTCCTGTTGCAGAGCCTGGCCAATTCCATCGCCGTCAATCATCCCGAGGTCTACCTGATCGTGCTGCTGATTGACGAGCGGCCGGAAGAAGTGACCGATATGCAGCGTAGCGTCAAGGGAGAGGTTATATCATCGACCTTTGACGAGCCTGCCAATCGTCACGTCCAGGTGGCGGAAATGGTCATCGAAAAAGCCAAGCGCCTGGTCGAGCACAAGCGTGACGTGGTCATCCTGCTTGACTCCATTACCCGCCTGGCCCGTGCCTACAATACGATCGTACCCTCCAGCGGAAAAATCCTGTCCGGCGGTGTTGATGCCCATGCCCTGCATAAGCCGAAACGTTTTTTCGGCGCAGCGCGAAATATCGAAGAAGGGGGCAGCCTGACAATTATAGCTACCGCCCTGATCGATACCGGCAGCAAGATGGACGAGGTGATTTTTGAAGAGTTTAAAGGCACCGGCAATATGGAGCTGCATCTTGATCGACGCCTTGCTGACAAGCGGACGTTCCCGGCGATGGATATTAACCGGTCCGGAACCCGCCGCGAAGAGCTGCTGGTTGACGAGAGCCATCTGCAGCGCACCTGGTTGTTGCGCAAGGTGCTGTCATCAATGAATTCGATCGACAGTATGGAATTTCTACTGGAAAAAATGGCGGATACCAAGGACAACCAGGAATTCCTCGATTCGATGAATCAATAGCAGGATGGTGCTGCCCGGGCTTAAGTGAAACATGATATTGCCTGTCTTAAAGACATTGCGGTCGCTTTTCGATACTCAACTTGTCCTGCTTCTGATCGCCTGCGCTCTTCTGGCCGTGGCCGTGATTATTAGCGCTGGTATAGCCATCACCTGGCTGACCGCGACTTTTATAACATTCCAATACGATTGGCTTGATACGACGGTCAATGTTCTCGCGGGTATTGTCAGCGGCATTGGCGGCTGGTTTATGCTGCCCGTCCTGATAGTGCTTATCGGTGGTATTTTTCAGGAAAAAATTATTCATCGAGTTGAGCAGCTCAGCTACCCGGACAGTAAAAGAGAAGCCGAGCCGAAGCTGTGGCCTGACTTTGTCCACGATCTTCTTTTCACTGTACGCGCTTTGCTGCTTAATCTATTGATCTTGCCGACATATTTTTTTGCTGTTGGTCCGCTGATAGCCATCGCCCTGAACAGCTATCTGCTGGGCAGGGAATTTTTTGAGTCCGCAGCCGGGTACCATCTCGGCAAGCCTGCCGCCCGCAAGCTGGGCAAAGAGCATGCGAAAACTGTTTACGGCGGCGGTTTGATCATTACCTGTCTGAGCCTGTTGCCGATGATCAACCTGATTGCGCCGGTAGTTGCGACCATCTGGATGGTGCATGCCTATCACGGCCTGGCAGGTTCATCATCCATAGGGCAGGAGCGGCCCTGATGCGAGCGGACCTGGCGTGGCGCCTGATTTTTTTTCCCGTCACGATATGCTCTGTTCGCCTGCGCTGCTGGTAGAAAAAATGGTGGAGAAAGAGCTTGCCCGGGCATTGTAAAAGTGTTATTTAAGTCTATTGTTCATAGTAATTTAACTGACCTGTACTCCAGCCAGGTCGACAAGGAGACGCAGATGAGAGAAGGAATCCACCCCAAGTACGATGTGAGCCCGGTGCGTTGTGACTGTGGTAATACTTTTGAAACCCGTTCAACCCTGTGCAAGGAAATCCATACGGAGATCTGTTCTGCCTGTCATCCGTTTTACACGGGTAAGCAGAAGCTGATTGATACCGCCGGCCGGATTGAACGCTTCCGTAAAAAATACGCCCAGAAGTAATCGGGCAAGTGCCAAAAAAAGCGGCCCGGATCTGGGGGGCCGCTTTTTTTTATGGCGCCGGCTGAACAACTGTGCTGTCAGTACCTTCCCTAATTTCAGCTGCGTGAAAGAAATCTATGTTTGCCAATCTCGAAGATGTTGCCGATCGTTTTCGTGAAGTCGAGGGACTCCTTTCCGAGCCTTCGGTTATTGCTGATCAAAAGCGTTACCGTCAACTGTCCAAAGAACATGCTGATCTGAGCGCGGTGGTCGCGGTCTATAATCGCTACCTGCAGCTCTGTTCCGATATTGCCGGAAACCAGGAGTTACTTGGCGACAGCGACCCGGAAATGAAAGAACTGGCCGCGGCTGAGCTGGAACAACTCGAAGAGCAGCGCGAGCAACTCCAGGAAGAATTGCGACTGCTATTGCTGCCGAAAGACCCCAACGACGACAAAAACATCATTCTCGAAATTCGTGCCGGTACCGGTGGGGATGAAGCTGCTCTTTTTGCCGCCGATCTTTTTCGCATGTACAGTCGTTACGCCGAACGCAATCGCTGGAAGGTGGAATTGATGAGCGTATCGGAGACCGATGGCGGCGGCTGCAAGGAAGTGATTGCGCAGATCAGTGGTGAGCGGGTCTATTCCCGGTTGAAGTTTGAGAGCGGCACCCATCGGGTGCAGCGGGTACCGGATACGGAAACACAGGGGAGAATCCATACCTCGGCCTGTACCGTGGCTGTACTGCCCGAGGTGGAAGATGTCGATATTCAGATCAATCCCGCCGATTTACGTGTGGACCTGTTCCGGTCTTCCGGAGCCGGTGGGCAGCATGTCAACAAAACCGAATCGGCTGTGCGTCTGACTCACATTCCCACTGGCGTGGTTGTCGCCTGTCAGGAGGGCAAGTCACAGCACAAAAACAAAGCTCAGGCCCTGAAGTTGTTACAATCGCGAATTTACGAGCAGATGCAGAACCAGCAACAGGCAGAGGTTGCGGCAGATCGCAAAAGCCAGGTTGGCAGCGGCGATCGTAGTGAACGGATCCGCACCTACAATTTTCCTCAAGGACGTTGTACCGATCACCGTATCGGTTTGACCCTGTACAAACTGGAAGCGATTATGCAGGGAGACGTGGATGAGATTATCGAGGCCCTGATCGCTGACCATCAGACCCGCCTGATGAGTCAGCAGGAGTCTTGAGGGTTGAACGAAAGCTGGACATTACTCAAGCTGTTGCGCTGGATGACCGGTTACTTTACCGAAAAAGGGATCGACAACCCACGCCTCGACGCTGAGTTGCTTCTTGCCCACCAGTTCGGTCTTGATCGGGTTGGGCTCTATTTGAATTACGATCGGCCCCTGACCAGCACTGAACTGGATCAGGTGCGGCCACTGGTCAAGCGCCGCGGGCGACGCGAACCCCTGCAATATGTCCTTGGCAGTACGGAATTCTGGTCGCTGCAGTTCAGGGTTTCACCGGAAGTCCTTATACCGCGGGCCGATACCGAGGTGCTGGTTGAAGAAGCTCTCAAATATTGTGCGGCAGATGGTGTGCTGCTGGATGTTGGCAGCGGCAGCGGCGCTGTTCTGATCAGTCTGCTCAGCGAATTACCTGCGTGGCGTGGCGTCGGCATCGATATATCACCAGGCGCCCTGGAGATTGCCCGCCATAATATAGCTGTTCATCGTCTGGAGGATCGGGCGCAACTGCTGGAGGGGGATCTGGCAGCGTTACCCGAAGGGCCCTTTGATCTGATTGTTTCTAACCCGCCCTATATTCCTGCGTCACAATGGAACGGACTGATGCCCGAAGTGAGAGATTTTGAACCCTCACTGGCATTGCTTGGTGGTGCTGACGGACTTGATTGTTATCGATACCTGACCGAACAAGTTCCAGTCAGTCTTGCTCCGGATGGGTGGCTGCTGGTAGAAATCGGGGCTGACCAGGCTGGCCAGATCAGAGATTTGTTTTTTTCGAGCGGGTTGACCGATGTGTTTTTACGCCACGACTACGGCGGGAACCCCCGGGTCATCGGCGGCAGAAGGAATGGGTGATTAGTGGACAAGATCGTT
>JAWLDI010000005.1:0-43554 GCA_041686715.1 Pelovirga sp. | reverse complement strand
AGCGAACGCTGACTGAATGTCAGAAGAGCGGCCATGGATGGCCGCGGCAGTGAGTGCAGGGGAGCCGACGCAGGAGCCGCCGTGATGGCGGTGACATAGTGGGCGAAACCTGGCGCCCCAGCCAGATTGCCGGCACGAGGTTTTTATAAGTTGGCTTAAATGTCAGGGTCTGTCAAAACAAAGGGTTGTGTCACGTGGGTATGATCAAAGTTTTCACCGGTAATTCCAACGAGCCCCTGGCTCATGATATCTGTCGGCATCTTGCGGTGAATCTTGGTAACGCCAAGGTCAAAACCTTTTCCGACGGTGAGGTCCTGGTCGAAATCAATGACAATGTACGCGGCCGTGATGTCTATGTTATTCAGTCAACCTGTTACCCGGCCAACAATAACCTGATGGAACTGCTGGTGATGACCGATGCGCTGAAACGGGCTTCTGCCGCCCGGATCAATGCGGTGGTTCCCTATTTCGGCTATGCCCGTCAGGATCGCAAGGTGGCTCCACGGGCACCGATTACCGCCAAACTGGTTGCCGACCTGTTGTCGGTCGCCGGTATCGACCGGCTGCTGACCATTGATCTGCATGCCGGCCAGATCCAGGGATTTTTTGATATTCCTGTCGATCACCTTTATGCTGCGCCGGTGATGCTCGATGAAATCCGTCGTCAGAATCTCGGCGAGCTGGTCATCGTGTCTCCGGATGCCGGCGGGACCGAGCGCGCCCGCGCCTTCGCCAAGCGCCTTGACGCCGGGCTGGCGATTATTGACAAGCGTCGCAGCGGCCCCAATGTTTCTGAAGTGATGCATATCATTGGTGATGTCAAAGGGAAAACCTGCGTCATTGTTGATGATATGATCGATACCGCCGGAACATTATGCACTGCTGCAACGGCATTGCAGAACCAGGGCGCAACAGCAGTTTATGCTTTTGCCACCCACGGCGTTTTGTCGGGACCGGCTCTGGAACGAATTGCGGAAAGTCCGTTGAAAAAAGTTTTTGTGACGGATACGATCCCGATTCAGGGAAAACTGGAAAAATGCGATACACTGACGGGGTTGTCGGTCAGTTATCTGCTGGCTGAAGCGATTCGCCGAATTCACAACGCCGAGTCGGTCAGTTCACTGTTTGTATAAATCATCAGGATTAATTTTTTATTTCAAAGAAAATTCCCAATCAGCATGGAGGACAGATAGATGGCTCAGGCGCAGGTAACATTGGAAGTTGAAGCTCGCGATCAGGCGGGCAAAGGGCATGCCAGGCGCATGCGGGCAGCCGGCAGAATTCCCGCCGTGGTCTATGGAAAGGGGATGGAAACAACCAAGATTTCTGTTGATCCCAAAGACCTGGAAAAGGCTGTGTCAGGGGTAGAAGGTATGAATACCCTGATTACTTTGCGCGGTGCCGGACTCGACAGTAAAGTCGTTGTCTTGAAAGATGCGCCGGTACACGCACTGCGGCGCGATATCCTGTGCGCTGATCTGTACGCGATCAATCTGACCCGAAAAGGTTACTTCATGGTCCCCGTCAATGTCGAGGGTATCTCCAAGGGACAGAAAATGGGCGGTTCAACTCAAGTCATCAGAAAAGAGCTTGAGGTGTACTGTCTGCCTACACAGGTCCCGCAGTCCATTGATATCAATGTCGAAGAACTGGAAATCGGTGATACTGTACACATTGAGGAAATCACTGCTCCTGAAGGGGTGGAACTGGTCCATGAGGTCAACTTTACCGTTATTACTGTCATCGGTCACAGTCCTGAAGAAGAAACTGACACCGATGCAGACGCAGACGTAGAGGCTGCCGCAGGGATTGACGAAGGTCTTGATGAGTAAGCCTCTCCCCAGACACACGATTTACGGTCATTGCTGGTGAAGTTAGTCGTCGGGCTCGGCAATTTCGGTAGTGAGTATGAGGCGACACGGCACAATATCGGATTCATGGCGGCCCAGCTGGTCGCCAGGCGTTACGGCATTGCGCTGAAAAAAAAAGGTTACATGGGAATTTACGGTACCGGGGCGATTGCCTCTGTGCAGACCACCATCATTCTGCCCCGGACCTACATGAATCATAGTGGCGGCTGTGTTCAGGCTGTCCGCAGTGCGTTGCACGTTGACCCACCGGATATTCTCGTGATTCATGATGATCTTGACCTGCCGTTCGGGCGTCTGAAGATCAGCAGGACAGGCGGGCACGGTGGTCACAACGGTATTCGTGATATCATCGCGGCCTTGGAAGAGCGCGATTTTGTGCGTTTGAAAATCGGTATCGGTAAGCCGGAAGCGGGTACGGTAACCCATCATGTTCTTGGGCGCTTCGGTGCGGCCGAACAGGCGAAGTTGCCACTGCTGCTGGATACGGCCGCAGACGCGACAGAAGCGGTTCTGATTGACGGGGCTACTGATGCTATGAATAAATTCAACAGCTACAATCTGGAAGAGAATCTTTAAACACTAATTACGAAAGAGGCGAAACAGATGCAACTGCAAATGTGGGCTCCCATCTTGGGAGTAATCGGTTTTGTGATCGCACTGGTGATCTACAACAACGTCAAGGCGCAACCGGTCGGCAACGACAAGATGCGCGAGATCTCTGAAGACATCCACAAAGGGGCCATGGCTTTTTTGAGCCGTGAATACCGCGCTCTGGCTGTTTTTATCGTCGTTGTGTTTGTTCTCATTGCCGTCGCCATGAGTATTCACAGCGCCCTGGCGTTCCTTGGCGGCGCGCTCTGCTCCATGACCTGCGGATTTATCGGCATGAAGGCCGCGACCCGTGCCAATGTCAGAACATCGGAAGCTGCCCGTTCCCATGGTCAGGCTCGTGCCCTTGAGGTTTCTTTCAACGGTGGCGCCGTGATGGGTCTGGCCGTGGCCTCCCTGGGGCTGGTCGGTGTTGGTGTTGCCTTTATCTTTTACGGTGGTGATGTTGAAAGTGCCAAAAACATCAGCGGTTTTGCCATGGGTGCGTCATCCATTGCGCTTTTTGCACGTGTTGGTGGCGGCATTTATACCAAGGCCGCCGACGTCGGTTCTGACCTGGTAGGTAAGGTCGAGGCCGGTATTCCAGAAGATGATCCGCGCAATCCAGGTGTTATTGCTGATAACGTCGGTGATTGCGTAGGTGATACCGCCGGCATGGGCGCCGATATTTTTGAGTCCTATGTTGGTTCCATTATTGCCACCATGGCGATCGCTGCCGCCGCCGGTCCGGAGCTGCTCCTCAAGCTGGGCTCCGGTACCAACGTTCAAGCGGCATCCATGCTGCTGCCCCTGGCCCTGGCAATGATCGGCCTGGTGTTTTCCGTAGTGGGAATTTTCTCCATGCGTGCACTCAAGGGAATGAATCCGGCCAAAGCGCTGCATTACACAACCTTTGTTGCTGCTGCCGGCTTTCTCGTAGTCGCGTTCATTTATATCAAAGCGGCAGGTCTGAACGCCGGTATCTTCTGGGCTATCCTGGCCGGTACCCTCTCCGGTATCGCTATTGGACAGATTACCGAATATTACACAGCTCATGGCCCGGTGAGGCGCATTGCTGACGCCAGCAAAACCGGACCGGCTACCAATATCATCCACGGATTGGCCGTTGGCCTTGAATCGGCAGTTGTGCCTGTGCTGATCATCGCTTTAACCATTTTTGTCGCTAACGCATTTGCCGGTCTGTACGGTATCGGCATCGCTGCGGTTGGGATGCTCGCCACTGTTGGTGTGACTATGACGGTTGATGCCTATGGGCCAATCGCCGACAACGCCGGCGGAATTTCAGAAATGGCCGGTCTGGGTCCGGATGTCCGCAAAATTACCGACGGCCTTGATGCTATTGGTAACACTACCGCCGCTATCGGCAAGGGCTTTGCCATTGGTTCAGCAGCCTTGACTGCTCTGGCGCTGTTTTCCGCCTATGCGACCACCGTCGGACTGGAGTCGATTAACCTGATTGAACCGATGGTGGTTATCGGTTTGCTGATTGGCGGTTCTCTGCCTTTCTTTATCGGCGCACTGACCATGACCAGTGTTGGTCGCGCAGCCGGTGCCATGGTTGATGAAATCCGTCGGCAATTCCGTGAAACGCCGGGACTGCTCGAGGGCAAGGAAGGCGCCAAGCCCGATTCCCAGAGGTGTATTGATATCTCCGCCAAGGCGGCTCTTCGCGAGATGATCCTGCCCGGGGTAGTTGCTGTTGCCGCGCCGGTTCTGGTCGGTTTTATCTTGGGTAAGGAAGCTCTCGGTGGTATGCTGGCCGGTGCAACTCTGGCCGGTGTTCTGCTTGCCCTGTTCATGTCCAATAGTGGCGGTGCCTGGGATAATGCCAAGAAGTACATTGAAGGTGGCCAGCTTGAAGGCGAAGGCAAGGGCGGCGAGGCTCATTCGGCCGCTGTCATCGGTGATACCGTTGGCGATCCTCTCAAGGACACTTCCGGCCCCTCGATGAATATTCTTATCAAATTGATGAGTGTTGTTTCGCTGGTTATTGCGCCCCTGCTCATCTGACAAGCGGTGCAACAAATAAGCTGACCGGATAGCCGAGGCAAAAGCTTCGGCTATCCTTTTTTATGGATAACGTTTCGGCATGGGAATGAAACCCCGTACTGGCGAAAATAGATGATCGGATAAATTGTTATGGGGTTCAAATGCGGTATTGTCGGTCTTCCCAATGTCGGCAAGTCGACGATTTTCAATGCAATTACGTCTGCCGGGGCAGAATCGGCCAACTATCCGTTCTGCACTATTGAGCCGAATGTCGGCATGGTTGCTGTTCCGGATCGCCGTCTTCCTGTTCTTACGGCGCTGGTCAAGCCAAAAGAAACGATTCCGACAATGATGGAATTTGTCGATATTGCCGGCCTGGTAAAGGGGGCGAGTCGAGGAGAGGGGCTCGGCAACCAGTTCCTTGGTCACATCCGTCAGGTAGATGCCATTGCCCACATTGTCCGCTGTTTCGAGGATGACAATGTTGTTCATGTGGATGGATCTATTGATCCACTCAGGGATATCGAGGTGATTCAGACGGAACTCAACCTGGCTGATCTGGATACAATCGAGCGCCGTATTTCAAGAAATGCCAAGCAGGCAAAAAGCGGTGACAAAAAACTCCAGACAGAAATTGCCGTCCTGGAAAAAATTTCTGCAGCTCTAAACCAGGGGTTGCCGGCGCGTTCGGTTGCTCTTGAACATGATGAAAGATTATTGATCAGGGACCTGCATCTGATCACCATCAAGCCGGTTCTTTATGTTGCTAACGTTGCCGAAAGTGATCTTGCCGGTGAACATCCGTTCGTGGCCCGAGTAAGGGATCATGCGACAACGCAAGGAGCTGAGTTTTTGACCTTGTGCGGCAAAATTGAAGCGGAAATAGCTGAACTTGATAACGATGAAAAGGTGGAGTTTCTCAACGAACTTGGCCTTGAAAGTTCCGGGCTTGACCGGATGATTCATGCCGGCTACCGGCTGCTTGGCCTGATTACCTATTTTACCGCCGGACCCAAGGAGGTGCGAGCCTGGACCGTTCGCGCCGGAGCAACCGCACCACAAGCGGCAGGGGTAATTCACAGCGATTTTGAAAAAGGCTTTATTCGCGCCGAGGTCACGGCCTTCGATGATTACGTCGGGGCCGGAGGTGAATCAGGGGCCAGGGAAAAGGGGCTGCTGCGTCTTGAAGGGAAGAATTATCGGGTAGCTGACGGTGACGTCATGCACTTTCGCTTTAATGTCTGAGCCTTTTGCCGCTGTTGTTACGGCCTGGACGTGCTTTTTTAACCAGATGATGCGCATATGCGGGATAAAAAATCTTGTAATAAGGCAGGTTACATGCTATTAAACTTTGTTTCTTTGGGCTCGTAGTGGGTCCGTTTCATTCCTTGTTCCGGGTTGCACCGGGGCTGTTAATCCGAAAGGGGTAAATGCTCAATGAGAAATTATGAGTCACTTTACATTGTTCATCCGGAGGTTGTCGGCGATGAGCTGACCGCGCTGGTGGACAAATTCCAGAAAGTTCTTGGTGATATCGGTGCCGAGATCGTCAAGCTGGACAACTGGGGCGTGCGCAAACTGGCTTACCCGATCAAAAAAGTCGAGCGTGGTAATTATATCCAGGTGCTCTTCAGTGCCGAAGCCAAGGTTGTGGCTGAGTACGAACGGCGTTTGCGTCTTGATGAACAGATTCTGCGTTTTTTGACCGTGCGGCTGGATCATGATTTTCCAGCTGACGCAGCTGAGTCCGCATCTTCCACATCCGCACGTGAAGATGACGAAGATACAGCAGACGAAGACGAAGAAGAATAAACCCGTTTCGCCCATCAGGAGATAATCACATGGCTTACGAAAATACAGGACGATCCACTTCTTCCGCACCACCTCGTCGGCGCTTCGGTCGACGTAAAATCTGCCGTTATTGCGCGGACAGGGATGCGAGAATCAATTATAAAGATGTAGACAGCTTGAGATATTATCTGTCGGAACGGGGCAAGATTGTTCCCCGCCGTATCTCCGGAACATGCGCTACCCACCAGCGCCAGATTGCCGAAGCCATTAAGAATGCCCGGCAGATTGCTCTGTTGCCCTATACGACATCACATTCTGTCTGATTGGAGTTTGTTGAAAATCTGATGTATGGTCAAGCCGTCATGCTGACGGCTGTCGGTACCCTGATGACCCTGGCCTGTGTGCTCGGGGTTGTCTGGCTGGGCCCGGCAGCTGCGCTGCTCAATGTCTTGACGGCGGTCCCGGCGGTATATCTGGGTTTGCGCCTGGGGTTGCGCTACGGCCTGGCTCTAGTGGCGGCGACAGTTGCTTTCTTGTTGCTGCTGACCTCTCCCTACAGCGTGGCTACGTATCTGGCGCTGTTCGGTACCGGGTCGCTGCTGCTGCCCTTTTTTCTGCTGTTGCGTATCCCCTGGGATCGTGCTGCACTTTATACAATGGCAGGCGCTCTGCTCCTTTCCGGGTTGCTGTTGCTGTTGTTCAGCATGACAGGGTCGGTGACACCAGCGGCGTTAATCGAGAGGATTGTTCAGGCGGAAGCTGAACAGGCCATGCAGATTTATCGACAGTCTGGTTTCAGCGATCAACAATTGCAGGAAATCGGCGCGGTCATCAGTCGTCTGACGACATTTGTAACGACAGGGTTTCCTGGAATCCTGGTCGCGGTGCTGGTGAGCATACAGACGATAACACTGCTGGTTGTGCGGGCGTTGACGAAAAACCATGTGCACATTGCCGGCCCGGCTTTTGTCGATTGGCGATTGCCCGCCAGACTTATCTGGCTGTTGATCTTTTCCGGATTCGGCGCCTTTTCAGGAATACCGATTCTGTCCTGGCTTGGACAGAATCTGCTGCTGGTACTGCTGCCGCTGTATTTTTTGCAGGGCATGGCAGTCATCAGCAGTTATTTACAGCGCCGCCCCTGGCCGGCGGCGATAAAGGGTCTGATATATCTGGCATTAGTGATATTAAGTCCCTTGCCCCTGGTTGTTACCAGTATAGGTGTTTTTGATTTGTGGATAGACTTTCGAAAAAATAGACTGGAAAAATTAACATAAATCGTTCCACTACGGAGGAAATGTATGAATACAGATATTATTCTGCGAGAAAATGTAGATGGTCTGGGAACCATCGGTGATATTGTCAGTGTCAAGGCCGGCTACGCCAGAAATTATCTGGTACCCCAGGGACTGGCGCACCTGGCTGATGCCCGTAATGTCAAAGAGTTGGACCATCAGAAGCGCCAGCTTGCGCGCAAACTTGAAAAAGTGACCAATGATGCCAATGCATTGAAGAACCGCATTGAAAAAGTGAGTTGTGATTTTACCCAGCGTGCCAGCGAAGAAGGCAAACTGTTCGGTTCGGTTACATCCATGGACATCGAAGGCAAGCTCAAGGATGCCGGTATTGACATTGACCGTAAGAAAATCCAGCTTGGTGAGCCGATCAAATCTCTCGGTGAGCATATTGTAACCATCAAGCTCGACGCCGGTGTCACCGCAGAACTCAAAGTTATGGTTGCGCCGGAAGAAGTTTAACCCTGCTGCAGCAGGTTTACAGGTGTAACTGGAAATTAAAGGCTGCGGGGTTTACCGGCGGCCTTTTTTCGTCGTCTGCCTACTCCCGGATCATTTTAAAAGCTATGCAATCCCATCATTCTCGCCGGGACGAGCATCCTGTGACAAGGGCGTCTGTCACTATCGACGGTCAACAGCGTCCCTTGTTGGCACAGGACCTTCGCCCAGATACAAAGATTGTTTCCTTTACCCGGTTTCAGCGGTGAAAGTGAGTCAGCTATGTTGATGATGAAGTGCCCGGAATGTCAGAATTATATTCGCTCTGCGTTGCTGGCTGAACTGAACGTGATCAATTGTGATCAATGCCGGACTCAGGTTCCTGTCACCAATGTCCTGATATCTGCTAATGGATTCACCTTTGAGCGAAGTGACCTGCTCAAACGTTTTTATCGTTACCGCAAGCTCCTTGATGAAGTCATCGAGGAACGTAATACCTTGAGTGACAACGCCGACGTCTCAGATGTGAGTCTGCGCAGTATCGAGAAATTTCTGTCGGTTTTACAGGGGATGATGGCCGGTGCCAGAGATCACTACCGGTGCGAATTTGCCGATCCGGTTCCGGTCAGAATGCGTTATCTGCAGCAGGAATGCTCCGGTACCATCTATAATATGAGCATGGACGGGGCCTGTATTGAAACCGCGAGCAGAAACCCGTTGCCGCGGGTGAAAGGAATAATCACCCTGAATTTCAAGCTGCCCGGCAACCCCCGGCTCATTGCTGCTACAGGTGAGATATGCTGGACCCACAAAGGGGGCACAGATGGTAAGCGCGGTCACACCTCCGGAGTCCGTTTTACTCAACTTGAGGAGCCGGTCCGCGAACAACTCTGGGGATTTATTTCAACCATGGCTCAGGAGAAAATCGCCAAAGATACCAAGTAGCTGTCACGCCCTTTTGCAACGGACAAACACCAGAGCACAGGGTCCATTTCATCCGGCCGCTGACCGGTTAACCAGCAAAACCATGTGACGATAAACTTTTTATCACTATCCCGCTATTCTCCCTGGCATAAAAGTCCCGACCGGGTGCTGAACAGATATAACTTTTTTAGTAGTCGATCCCGGCAGCCTGGATGCTTTTACTGTCATGAGCATGACAGGGTGTTACCCCGTAAACCATACGGCAGTTGGGGCACCGGCTTTCCAGTGTTGCCATGGTGAAGTTCTGGTCACAGCGGCTGCAAACCAGTTCGACTGCTTGCGGCAGATTATAACTGGAAAACCCCATCATCCGTAATTTGTCCACCACTTTTGCGCCATCTCCTGCCTGTCCTTGACAGCCATCGTGCATTATATTTCTCCTTTGTATTAATTGAAATTCTTTGGGTCCACGGAATACACAGAAGACACGGATGAACAAAATCAAAAAAAAAGATATTCAAGGTCATGGCCCATCATGGCTAATGAATGTTTTATCTTAAATGCCCTGATTTTTCCGTGTTTTTCCGCGCTGTCCGTGGACCAGAATTTTTTGTGATTAAAGTTGTTCCAGGGTTTCACCGGAACGGATCCGGTTGCGTAACGCCAGGAGTTGATTATCCATTTCTTCGAGGCGCTGCAGATTGCGCCGCTCAGCTTCGTTGGCACCAATCACCTTGGCAATACCACCATTTTTGATTACCAGGCGGCGATCGCCCATCAGGGCCAGAATCGGATCATGGGTCGCCATGAGAACAATTTTTTCTTCACGAATGAGCAGGTTCAGGGCTTTTTTGCGATCAATACCGGCATTTTCGATTTCGTCGATCAAGGCAATAGGTGATTTGCTTAAGAACGCCATGTCAGCGATCATCAATGCCCGTGACTGCCCGCCACTTAAAGCGGTCACTGGGGTATCGGGGCGAAATTGCTCTCCCGCCAGCAGATTGGCCTGTTCCAGAATCTGTGCCACCTTTTCCTGCGGGTCGGTCACCAGGCGGCTTTCAGCATGCATCTGGATAAACTCCTCAGCGGTCAGATCCATGACAAAGTTCATGTTCTGCGACAGTTGGGCCACCAGTTTGTGCTCGGTGGAAAAACGCCACTGGTTGTCCGGTACCTGCTCGTTAATCATGATTTTGCGGCCGGTTGGAGTGTCACCCTGGGCAACCCATTCGATATCCGCCAGTAAGCGGCTTTTACCCGATCCGGTAGGGCCTACTATACAGGTCACTTCCCCTGGTTGCAGGGTCAACTCAAGGTTCTCCGCTTCTCCCGATTTGTTGTGACCACCAATAATGGTGAGGGATTCCACCTTGTCGAGAGGTTTGCGCAGCGCCAGCATGCCGTGAAGAAAATCATCAAGGCTGCGTTGCAGTTGCTGGCGACTTAAACCCAGGTCTTCAAGCAGGTCGGGATTGAGCTGGTCGAGGTAATGTTCGAGGCTGGTATTGTCCGCTGCCACCGTTAACCCGAAAGAGGTGAGGAAATCCTCGATGTAGGGGTGCTCAGCCAGGATCACGGTCAGCGGTTGTTGGTAGAGTTCGGTCAATCTCATGGCTGGTCCTCCATCTCCATTTTGCGCACGTTGCCGGTCTGATATTCATCACCAATCCGGGTTTCACCAAGGCAGTAGGAGCACAGGGCCGCCGGCATGGAAAAGCGCAGAGTTTTGCCTTTAAGAGTATCTATAGCAGAGGCTGCTTCGAACAGGCTGGTCAACTCAAATGCCCCCTGACCGGTAATGCCATTGATATTCATGATAACGGCGCCGGGATTGACCTGCTTGACGCGGGCGGCAAAGACCTCACGTTCGGCCTGGGAGACAATATCGCCCTTGGTAATTACAACGATGTCCGCCGATTTGAGCATCGGACCGATTTTTCGCGGGGTATTGACGCCACTTAAATTGTCAATGACGCAGATAGCGGTAATGTCGTTAATGTGCGGAGAGCAGCGGTTGCACAGTCCGGCACTTTCGCTGATCAGATAATCGCAACCATTCTCCTTGCCCCAGCTGACACAGGCTTCTATGTTACTGACAAAGTAATGATCGGGGCACAGGGCGCCGGACAGGCCTTTTTTTACCAGGACCCCTTTTTTGGCGTAGAGAATATCATCATCGGTCAGCAGGCAATCGAATTTGACGACACCGATCGTATGCCGGCGTTCCTGCAGGGCTTCGATGACCCTCAGGATGACAGATGTCTTGCCCGATGAGGGCGGTCCGGAAACAGTTAGAAAACGCATTAATTGACTCCCTGGTTGTCGTTGATACCGAGGGCCTCCGCAAAGATCCTGTTGGTTTCATGGATCAGGGTGCCGATATCATGTTGATAGATGTAGTCCCAGCCAATCCACTTCCACGGATGTTCGAAATTGAGCTGGTTATCCACCGCTGGATGCAGGGATGGGAACAGACCTTTGTGGGAAAGAATTTCACCGACCGCGCGCCCGTTCAAAAATTCGGCTATGGGGCGGGTTTTATCCAGCGTCGAGCGTTTGGTCAGCATGAATATCGGACTGACCACAGCACCATCTTCCGGCCAGATGATTTCAAGGCCATTGACCATCCGCGCCATCCTGGTAAAGAAGTAGGGCATGATGGTCACATAGGGTTTAGCGTCGTTAACCCGCTTGGCATTTTTCACCATCTGTGACGGGTGCATTGATTTGAGCATACAGCGCCCCAGTTTCCGGATGCCTTCTTCACCATGCTCTTTATGGATGGCCAGCAGGATGGCATTGAACAGATCAAAATCACCGACAGGCAGAGCCACCTGCTGGGCCAATTCAGGTTCAAGCAGGTCGCTCCATCTGCGTGGAATCGGCAAATCACCGCGGACATCGTGATGGACCATGAAAACAGCAGGAACCGCGGCGATGATCGAGTAATCACCTTTAGGATCCCGGATGTTCAGGTCGGTAAAATCAGGGTTGACCGCTTCTCCGCTGATATCTTCAAATACGCCCTGAGCTTTGAAGCGGCCAATGGTTTGTTGATCGAAAAAGGTCTCGAAACCGGCGGAGACAAAGATGTCCGGCAGTTTTTCCGGATCTTCAATGCCGCGGATGTTGGCAGCAATCCAGTCCGCTCCCACTGAGGCCGCCTCAAGCTTGTAACTGACCCGGTATCCGCTTGCAGTTGTGAATTTGTCGATGAAGGCGTCAACCTGCTCCAGCAACGGTAGCCGGACCGGACAGGGGAGCAATCCGGCAATCCTGATGTCACCATGCTGATGATCGGTTTTTTTCATGGTGATGTCGGCCTGGTTGCCGGCGAGGACAATCTGATCGCGCAGCAGGGCCAGAAAATTATCGAGATCATAATTTTTCATCTGTGCAGCCCGTTCCAGTTTTAAATAGGGAGCGACGGCATTGCGCTGTTTCTCATCACGAAAGTTGTCAAATCCGTTGGCGATAAACACATCAAGGGTTTCCGGCCACTGATCGATTATCTCTTTTATGCTCATATCTTTATGGGGTTGTAAGGTCATGGTAGCTCTCCTTTATTGTTGTGGCTCAAGCCTAATCTGGTGCTGACAAAAATAAATTGACCCAGATCAAGAAGAAATCTTTTTTTCTGTTACTGTTTTGATCTGGGTCAATTTATTTGCGTATTACCTGGGGCATTGTTGTGTCCAGGAAAAAACACAAGCAACAATAACCCCAACAAAAAAGGAGCGAATTTATGAGTATGTTCTGTTATCAGTGTCAGGAAACCGCCAAGGGAACCGGTTGCACCATCGCCGGGGTTTGCGGCAAGAAGGAAGATACCGCCGGTCTGCAGGATCTGCTGGTCTTTACCCTTAAAGGACTGGCGGTGGTCGCCGAGGAAGCCAAAAAGCAGAACAAGCTGGATCCGGCCATCGGGCTGTTTATCTGCCAGAGCTTTTTTGCCACCATTACCAACGCCAACTTTGATAATGCCCGCTTCGTTGAGCTGATCAAGGCCTCTATTTCCAAGCGCGATGCGTTGAAACTGGCCATCGGCTACAGCAGTGACCTCGATGCGGTCAACTGGAACGGTCCTGAGAGCGATTACGCCGCCAAGGCCGCTGAGGTCGGCGTCTTGTCTCAGCCCAATGAAGATGTCCGCTCCCTGCGCGAGTTGCTGATCTATGGTCTGAAAGGGATGGCTGCCTACGCCGATCACGCCGCCGTGCTTGGCTTTGAAAAGCCCGAAATCTACGATTTCATGGTATCCGCCCTGGCCTCGACCACCCGTGACTTAAGCGTTGATGAGATGGTCGCTCAAGTCCTCACGTGTGGTGAGGTCGCGGTCACCACCATGGCACTGCTTGATGAAGCCAATACCACCGCCTATGGCAACCCGGAAATTTCCACAGTGAATCTGGGAGTGCGCAGTAACCCGGGCATCCTGATTTCCGGCCATGATCTTAAAGACATGGAGGAACTGCTCAAGCAGACCGAAGGCAGCGGCGTCGATGTCTATACCCACAGCGAAATGCTGCCGGCCAACTACTATCCCGCCTTCAAGAAATATGATCATTTCGTCGGCAACTACGGCAATTCCTGGTGGTTGCAGGACAAGGAGTTCACCTCCTTTAACGGCCCGATCCTGATGACCACCAACTGTATTACCCCGGTCAAAGACGCCTACAAGGATCGCATCTACACCACCGGCATGGCCGGCTGGCCGGGCGCAACCCATATTGCGGATCGTCCCGAAGGTGGCGCCAAGGATTTTTCGGAGATCATCGCCAAGGCGAAAACCTGTGCCGCTCCGACCGAGATCGAGACCGGTACCATCGTTGGTGGTTTTGCCCATGCCCAGGTCATGGCCCTGGCTGACAAGGTGGTAGACGCCGTCAAGTCCGGCGCCCTCAAGCGTTTTGTCGTCATGGCCGGCTGTGACGGCCGCCAGCCTGGCCGTAACTACTTTACCGAAGTCGCCGAAGCGTTGCCGAATGATACGGTCATTCTGACCGCCGGTTGTGCCAAGTATCGCTACAACAAGCTCAACCTTGGTGACATCGGTGGCATTCCGCGGGTCCTCGATGCCGGTCAGTGTAATGATTCCTATTCCCTGGCTTATATCGCCCTGCAACTCAAGGAAGTGTTCGGCCTTGAGGATATCAACGACCTGCCGATTTCTTACGATATCGCCTGGTATGAGCAGAAAGCCGTCGTCGTACTCCTGGCCCTGCTCGCGTTAGGAGTGAAGCATATCCGCCTGGGACCGACACTGCCGGCCTTTTTATCACCGAACGTCGCCAAGGTGCTGGTGGAAAACTTCGATATCAAGCCGACAGGTGATGTCGCCGGCGATGTTGCTGCGATTATGGCCGGTAACTGATTTTCAAGTAACAAGGGTTTTCTCGATTTTTTTCCCGCTGTCCGCACTGACGGGAGGCGGTAATCTGCCAAGGGGTGTCGAACAGATTTGTTCGGCACCCCTTTTTGATCAGTAAAAAATATCGAGTTTTTTGGCGCATTTCTAATAAAAGTCTGCTTGAATTTTTATCGATGAATTGGCAGAATCCACCGATTGAGTGATTTTTAATCTCGTTGACAGGAATTTACGTCATGTCTTTTGCCAGAAAAGAGGGTGTTCTGTATTTTGGCATCCCTTCAGGAAGCCTGAACGAACAGGTCCTGCGGTTGCTGGAAAGATCCGGTCGCCCCTTAAAACCTGGCCGGCAATACGAAATGATGGGGCCTTATGACAAGGATGTCGTCTTTCGTATTCTTGATCGCAAGGAAATGCCGCAGAAGGTGCGGGATGGCATCGTCGATTGCGGTATAACCGGCAAGGATTATGTTTTTGAGGCGGGGATGGAAGACCAGTTGGCGGTGCTTGGTGATTTTATTTTTTCCAAATACACCAATCAGCCATCACGCCTGGTACTGGCCACCCGGCAGGAATCGGGCATTGTCACGCCGCAGGATTGCCGCGGTAAAATCATCGCCACAGAACTTCCCAACCTGACCCGGCGACGCATGCGGGAGCTTTTTGACCTCGATGATATCCGGATTATGCCCAGCGAAGGGAAAACCGAAGCCAAGGTCATGATGGGCGAGTCGGATGCCTTCACCGATATTACCGAAACCGGTGCCACCCTCAAGGCTAATGGGAATATCATTGTAGCGGAACTTTTCACCTCTAATCCACAGCTTATTGCCAACCAGGCTGCGGTTGCCGATCCGTCCAGGCTGGAAAAAATGGAGGATATCCGGATCTGTATCGATGCGGTCCTGCGCGCAGAACGTGAGCCTGTTTTCATGGTTTTTATGGATGTGCCGACGGCAGTGTTGTCCGAGGTAGAAAATATGCTCCCCTCGGTGGTGTCGCCGACAGTCAGTCCGGTTATTGACGAACAATGGTGCAGTGTTTCCGTCGTCATTCGTGAGTCACAGTTGAATATTCTGGCCCCCAAGCTGTTGCGTCTTGGTGTTGACGGTATTGTTCCGATTCCGGCACCAAAAGTGTTTACCCAGGATATGGTGCCGGCACAACATTTTTAACTGTAAATAAACGGTTTTTCGGGAGAATCTAAGATGGACAAGAAGATGCTGGAAGAAGGCAGCGAACTGCTCATCGATTTTGATAAACGTGGTGGTTTTGTCCCGGCAGTTGTTCAGGATGTAGCCGACGGACGCATTCTGATGCTTGCCTACGTTAATCGTCTGGCATTGCAGACAACGCTGGAAAAAGGCATGGCGACCTTCTGGTCGACGTCGCGTAACGAGCTCTGGACCAAGGGTGAAACCTCTGGAGACTTTCTGAAGATTGTCGATATTTATACCGATTGCGATCAGGACGCACTGATCTACCGGGTTCAGCCCCAGGGCGGCGGCGCCTGCCACACCAGGGATCCACAGTCGGGGCGCACCCGCTCAAGCTGTTTTTACCGTAAACTCAACCTGTCGGACGGCAGTTTGCAGGCCCTCTAGAACAGGTCGTAGCACTTCACAAATGTGAGGTCAGCCATATTCTTCGAAAGAGCGTTCATTCATCGGTCGGCAAAAATGACAATGACAGAACCTGAGGTTTCATGTCCATCCGCTAAAAAAGGCTGTGCCCTGGCTCAATCCTACGGAGAGACTGCTTTTGAACATCGAGCCGATCAATAAAACCTACCTTTTTACCAAGATGCTTGTCAGCCTCGGGGTCGTGTCGCTGATTCTACTTGGTTTTATTGTTGTCAAGTCGCAAATAGATACCAATCGGATTATTGCCGAAAAAGAAAAAGAAACCGCGCAGATGGCCATTGACGTGGTGCCGCGGCGCTTTTATGTCAATCGACAGATCCTCAATGCTTCTATCGGCCAGATGATTCTCAACGATGGTCTTGTTGCCGCTTTTGCGCAGCGGGACCGGCAGGATCTGGTGTTAAGATCCTTGTCAGCAGTAGAACTGTTGCGCCGCTCGGACATCGATATCTTCCATTTTCACCTGCCCGACAACCGCACCTTTTTTCGCGCCCACCGTCCTGATTTTTATGGCGATGATCTGACGGATATACGACCGATGGTGGCCGAGGTGAACCGGACCAGGCGGACCGCAGTCGGCTGGGAAGAGGGGGTACACGGCTATGCCCTGCGTCACATCGAACCGGTTTTTTATCAGGGAGAGTATGTCGGTGCCCTCGAACTGGGAATGTATCTTGAGGAGCGTATTCTCAACATCTGGAAACGGGCAGTTTTCGGAGAATGGTTCCTTTGCTCCCAAAAAGATGGTGTGCAGAAAAGAATTGCCGGTACCTCCGAGCGCGAATGCCGCCTGCATCTCTCCGATGAGGATCTTGCCGCCCTGAACGACAACCAGGCGCTGTTTTTTCGGATTGATCAAGAATTCGTCCAGATCTTTCCCTTGCAGGACTTTAACGGAGAGGTCAATTTTCACGTCAAGCGCATTCACGACAACTCAGAAATTCTCAGTCTGGCAATAACCCAGCGTAACACCAGTATTCTTTACGGCCTGGTGATGGTTGGAATAGGTTTCCTGGTGTTTGCCTCCCTGATCCGTTTCTTTCTGGACCCCCTGAAGTACCTGGTTAAAAAAGCGCAGGCCTTTGCCGACGGCAACCTCGAACAGCCGATTGATGTAAAGACCACTGATGAAATTGGCATGCTGGCCGCTACCATGGAGGTGATGCGTCAATCCCTGGAGACAAGCAGGAAAGATCTGGAAGAAAGCAGGGCGCTGTTCAAGACCCTGTCGGATGTGGCTACAGACTGGATTCTCTGGCAGTCCCCACATGGCGATATCGTTTATACGTCACCCGCATGCGAGAGAATCACCGGATACTCTGAGGAAGAACTGATTGCCAATCCTGCTCTGATCAAGGGAATGATCCATCCCGAAGATGTGGCAATCTGGCTGAATCACTTTCATAGTGCCACGCAACAGAAAGATCCCGGAAGTGTGCAGTACCGGATAGTGACCAAGCAGGGGCCTATCAAGTGGGTTGAGCATACCTGCCTGCCGGTTTACGATAAGCACGACGAGTTTGTCGGGATCCGCAGCAGTAACACAGATATTACCAGCCGGAAAAAAACTGAAGCGGAACTGGAGTATTTGAGTTTGCGCGACAAACTGACCGATTTGTATAATCGGGCTTTTCTGGAAAGCGAAATAGAGCGCTATGAAGGTGGGCGTGGTTATCCGGTAACGATCATTGCCGCAGATCTTGATGGTTTGAAGCTGGCCAACGATAGCTTCGGTCATAAAAAAGGTGATGAGTTACTGACGGCGGCATCTGAGCTCATGCGCGGCTGTTTGCGCAAGGAGGATATTCTGGCCAGGGTCGGTGGCGATGAATTTATCGCACTGATGCCTGCTACCGACAAAAAAACGGGTGAGACCGTCGCCAGGCGGATCCAGGAGGCCGTCGATAAACACAATGAAGGCTGTGAGGATATTCCCCTGGGGATTTCCGTCGGTGTCGCTACCAGCGAGGGACCAGAGACCAGCCTGATGGAAACAATGCGCAAGGCAGATGACCTGATGTACCATGACAAGCGTGTACGTAAGCGCCGCAGTCTCGGATCGCCGCCCCTGTGTGTTCTGTAGTAACTTTTCTGTTTGCACATTGTCCATTATCATGTCGAGACTCCCGGCCGCTGCGGGCCATTCGCACGTTTTCAGCGGTTTGTGCCGGAGCTTAACTTCATCGTCAGCCATCAAGAGGGTCTGTAGCGGACCTTCTTTTTGTTTGGTGTCGGTGCTTTTTCCTGTTATCGTTCCGGCAGCAATCAGTTGACTGAGGAAATAGAAATGTCCAATCCACCATCACACCGGCTGCCGCCACAGAATCTTGAAGCGGAGATGTCTGTCCTCGGCGGCGTTATGCTGGAAAATGAAGCGCTTAATCGTGCTTTGGAACTGCTGACCCCTGGCGATTTTTACCGCGAAAGTCATCGGAAAATATTCAATGCCATGATTCGGCTGGCCGATCGTGATGAGCCTGCCGACCTGGTGACCTTGACGGCTGAACTCAAATCACGGCAGGAACTCGATAATGCCGGGGGAAGCAGTTATCTGGCAACCCTGGTTGATTATGTGCCGACTGCAGCCAATATCTCCTACTACTGTAAACTGGTCAAAGAAAAGGCTGTTGCCCGTAAGCTGATTGAGGTGTCCACCGACATTGCGACTCAAGGTTATGACGGCGGCAATATGGAGGAGGTTCTCGATCAGGCTGAGAAAGCGATATTCGAGATTTCCGAAAATCGTATCCGTCCCTCCTACTTTCCGGTTCGGGATATCCTCAAGGACACTTTTCGTACCATTGAAAAACTCTATGAGCGTAAGGAGCTGGTAACCGGCGTGCCGACCGGCTACCTTGACCTCGATAAGATGACTGCCGGTCTACAGCCGAGTGACCTGATTATCATCGCCGCCCGTCCTTCCATGGGTAAAACCGCCTTTGCCCTGAACCTGATTGAATATGCCACAACCCACGTCGACAATCCGGTGCCGGCGGTTATTTTTTCACTGGAAATGAGTAAAGAACAGCTGGTGCAACGGATGCTCTGCTCGTTGGCCAAGGTTGATGCCGGGCGGCTGCGAACCGGGCACCTGGGTGAGTCGGACTGGCCTAAGCTGACCATGGCTGCCGGCCAGCTCAGCGAGACCCAGATGTTTATTGATGATACACCGGCCATATCGGTGCTGGAATTACGCTCCAAGGCCCGGCGTCTGAAGGCGGAACATGGCCTGGGGTTGATTGTCGTTGACTACCTGCAGTTGATGCGCGGGAACAATCCGGAAAGCCGTCAGCAGGAGATTTCAGAAATTTCCCGTTCCTTAAAGGCCCTGGCCAAGGAACTGTCGGTTCCGGTGGTTGCTTTGTCGCAGTTGAACCGGTCACTGGAAAGCCGTACCGACAAGCGCCCGGCAATGGCCGACTTGCGTGAATCTGGTGCCATTGAGCAGGATGCCGATGTGATTATGTTCATCTATCGTGAAACGGTCTATTGCGAAGAGTGTAAAAGTCGCGATAAAACTTGTGAAAAAGAGCATGAAAAGGATGCCGAGATTATTATCGGCAAGCAGCGCAACGGGCCGATCGGTACTGTTCATCTGACTTTCCGTGGTGAGTTTACCCGTTTTGAAAATCAGGCGCGGCGGGAAGAAGGTTACTGATCAGTCACCATTACCCCGCTTGACGTCGATGCCCAGCGTATTGATTTTCTTGCGCAGGGTGTTGCGGTTGATGCCAAGGACCTCGGCGGCTCGCACCTGGTTGGAGCGCGTTTTTTGCAGCACAATATTGATCAGCGGACGTTCGATCTGGTGCAGTACCATTTCATAGAGGTTGTCCATTTCACACAGATTCATCTGCGCCAGAGAGCTTTCAAGCTTGCGACAGACCAGCCCTTCCAGAGAGTCTTCGTGAAGGCCGGGTGCTACCGTGCCGCACAGATCGGGAAAGTCGGCCGGAGTCAGGACATGGTTCGGGCATAAAAGAGATGCACGCTTGATGGTATTTTCCAATTCGCGAACATTGCCGGGCCAGTGATGGCTTTTGAGAAGATCGAGTGCCTCGGGACTGAATTCGATGGTTTCAATACCGAAATCCTGACGCGCTTTTTGCAGAAAAAAGTCTGCCAGCATGGCAATGTCATCACGACGATCGCGCAGGGCCGGCAGTGAAATGGGGACGACGTTAAGGCGATAGTAAAGGTCTTCACGAAATTCCTTGTTTTCAACCTGCTCAGCCATGTTCTGATTGGTTGCAGCAACAATACGTACGTTGACCTTGATCGTCTGGTGACCGCCGGTCCGGGTGATCTCCTTTTCCTGCAGTACCCGTAACAGTTTGGCCTGCAGCTCCAGCGGCATGTCGCCAATCTCATCGAGAAAAAGGGTGCCACCTTCGGCCTGTTCGAATTTGCCCGCCTTGCGCTCAGTAGCCCCGGTAAAAGCTCCCCGTTCATGGCCAAAAAGTTCATTCTCAAGTAATTCACGCGGAATGGCGGCACAGTTAAGGGCAATGAATGGCTTTCCCAGGCGTGAGCTGTTCATGTGGATGGCACGGGCGATCAGCTCCTTGCCGGTACCGCTCTCACCGGTGATGAGCACAGTGACGTCGGAGCCGGCAACCCGGCCGAGGGTTTTGTAGACTTCTTGCATTGCCTGGCTGTTGCCGATGATGGTGCGACCAAAATTGTACTGACTCTGGATGTCATTTTTGAGCTGATCAATCTGCTCTGTAACGGCCGCCGCTTTTGTTGCCTTGAGGATGATGGCGTCCAGAGCGGTCAGATCAAAAGGCTTGGTCAGATAATCATAGGCGCCATTTTTCATGGCCGACACGGCATGTTCCATGGTCGCCTCGGCGGTCATGATGACGACCAGCGTCTGCGGCTGCTCATCACGAATGAACTTGAGTACGTCAAGCCCATTCATCCCCGGCATTTTAATATCAAGAATAGCCAGATCGTAGCGGCGTTTTTGCGCCATTTCTCGAGCCTGAATGCCATCTTCTGCTGTTTCTACCTCGTAGCCTTGCTTTTTCAAAGCCTTGGAAAGAACCCAGCGGATACTTTCCTCGTCATCGGCGACAAGAATGCGCGAAATTGCCATAATAAATATACCTCATCGTTATCCAGCAGAACTGTCTGGGCTGGTCAGCGGCAGCGAAACCGTAACAATCGTGCCGCCGCCGGGACGTTCGGTAAAACGCAGCAAACCGCCATGATCAGCCACGATTTTCTGACAGATAGGCAGCCCCAGGCCGCTACCACCCTCTTTGGTTGTGTAGAAAGGTGTGAACACCTGTTCGATTTCGGCGCGGGAAAGACCGGGGCCATGATCGCTGATACGTATCTGAACCAGTGGTGTCGGACGCGAACCTTCGATACTCAGATAATATTCGGCATCGATTCTGGTTTCAATGGTTATCTCCGTATTATCCGGAGAAGCTTCCCAGGAGTTTTTGAGCAGATTCAGGAACAGGCGGTTAAGCAGGTCACTATCGCCACATAAGGATGGGATACTGGGATCGAGTAACAGCTTGAATGTGATGTCGCGCGCTGCGACGCTCTGTCGGTGAAGAGTGACAATTTCATCGATCAGTTGGTTGACATTGACCGCATCCAGGCTCTTGGGGCGCGGCGCCGAGAGGTCGAGCAGTTCTTCAATGATACGGTTGATGCGTTCAGTTTCACGAATGATCAGTCCGGTATATTCCTGGAGCTCAGTGTTCTCATTCAGCTCCATCTGCAACAGCTGAGCAGACCCCTTGATCCCCCCCAGAGGGTTTTTGATTTCATGAGCGAGACCGGCTGCCATTGTTCCGACCATGGTGAGTCGATCGGCATGGCGGACCGCCTCTTCCAGGGAGCGCACCTGGGTGAGGTCATGCAAGATGACAATCGCTCCCTGCCGGGTAGCTGAAGAAGAAAAAATCGGCGACGCGCTGACACCTACCTGACGTTTTCTGCGTCCGGCGTAGTCGAAAATAACAGCCTCATGGTCGGAAAGGGAACGTCCCTGGGCCAGGGCTGTGCTGGTCAGGTCGCAGAGGCTGTGCTGGGACTTGAAACAATCAAAAAACGATTTGCCCACCACCTGCTTCTCCGACATTCCGGTAAAGGCCTGTGCCGCAGGGTTGAAAAGAATGATAACGCCGAGCTGGTTGACAGCAATAACGGCATCATCAATGTTATCGATGATTGCCACATAGTCGTCCAGTGTCAGGCGCTTGCCAGTACTCATCGGTCCTCCTGCTGGAAAAACTGCTCAGTCAGGGTGATAAGCTCTGTTAGCTCTCGGCATGATTGAAGGTGTGATCTGAATTGCCCCGCGCCATTCATGCCACGGGCATACCAGCAGATATGCTTGCGCATTTCGAGCAGGGTTTTGTCACTACCAAACTGTTCTCGGTGCAGGTCGATGTGACGTCTGATCATGTTGAGTTTTTCATCGGCGTCCGGCGGCGTAACCCGGCCTTCCTTTAGCAGGATGGCATTGAGCTGGTGGATCAGCCAAGGGTTGCCGTAACCACCGCGACCAATCATCAGTCCGTCGCAGCCGGTTTCCCGGAACATTCTTACGCCATCTTCTGCTGTCATGATATCGCCACTTCCAAACACTGGTATATTGAGGTTTTCCTTTAAATTACGGATATGATTCCAATCAGCCTGACCGGAAAACCCCTGGCAACGGGTACGCGGATGCAGGGTGACAGCGTCTACGCCTTCTTCCTGGGCAATGTGACCGATGTCCAGGAAGTTGATGTTGTGAACATCCCATCCTGAGCGAATCTTGATGGTGAGAGGACCATCAAAGCAGCTGCGCACCCTTCTGAGAATGGCGGCAATCTGTCGGGGCTCACGTAATAACGCACTGCCGGAACCACTGCGGACGACTTTTTTTACCGGGCAGCCCATATTCAGATCGAGCACCTGAGGGCGGCTGTCCAGCCTTGTAACCGCTTCCGCCAGGACTCCTGGATCGCTTCCAAACAGTTGAATTCCAAGGGGGTATTCATCGGCATGGGATGCGAGCAGCTGTCGTGTTTTGGCGCCGTCACGAATCAGGCCATTGGCGCTGATCATCTCGGTAAACACCAGCGCAGCACCACAGGATTTCATGATCCGCCGATAGGGAAGATTGGAAATTCCGGCCATGGGGGCCAGGATGATCGGGTTCGTCAGTGTCAGGGATCGTATTTTTAATTCAATTTTCTGCATAAATTTTAGGCGGTTTATCGCTGGCCGTCAGCAGTGCAAAGGAAAAAAGCAATCGGTTCAGGCAGAATCCCCATAAATTACGTGGTTACACTCTCTGGATACTGTATACAATTTACAACTTGACAATAGGATAACAAGTTGTTAAAACATCATTTGGGGAATTCAGCTGCATACTGGTCGCTGAGCAGCGTTCGTTGTTCTGCCGGTTTCTGACTTTCTGCTGTATCATATCATATTGTCAACTATATAAGCCTCCTGTAAGTGAGGTTTATATTCGTTTCCGCCAGACGGAAACGTTTTCCATGGCCCATAAGGGCATCAATAGGCTGTATTAACACTTTTTAAAGGAGAGAGAGCATGTCCACACTCAAACAAGTCCTCGCGCAAAAAATCGCAGAGCACCGTCCCCGCACCACCAAGCTTGTCAAGGAATATAGTGATGTCAGTCTGGGAGAGGTCAATATTGGTCAGGCGATCGGCGGTGCCCGTGGTATCAAGTGCCTCGTGACTGATATCTCCTATCTTGATCCCTATGAGGGGATCCGTTTTCGTGGCAAGACGATCCCTGAAACCTTCGAGGCGTTGCCCAAGGTACCGGGTAGCGATTACCCCTATGTCGAGGCTTTCTGGTATATGCTGTTGACCGGTGATGTTCCGACCATGGAGCAAACCCTTGAGGTTGTTGAAGACTGGAAGCAGCGTTCCCAGGTCCCCCAGTATGTTATCGATGTTCTCCGGGCGATGCCACGTGATTCTCACCCGATGGCCATGTTTTCTTCCGCCATTCTGGCAATGCAGCGCGACTCGGTTTTTGCCAAAACCTATGCTTCCGGTAAATTCAACAAGATGACCTGCTGGGAAGACATGTACGAAGATGCCAACAACATGATGGCCAAGCTTGGTCCCATCGGTGCCTACATCTATCGCATGAAGTACATGGGCGATACCCATATTGATGCCGATCCGGAACTCGACATGGGTGGTAACTTCGCCCGCATGATGGGTATCCCTGCACCTTATGATGATGTTGCACGGATGTATTTTATCATCCACTCCGACCATGAATCCGGGAACGTATCCGCTCACGCGACGCACCTGGTAGCTTCAGCTCTGTCGGATGCCTACTATGCCTACAGTGCCGGTATCAACGGCCTGGCCGGTCCGCTCCACGGCCTGGCCAACGAAGAGGTGCTGCGCTGGACTCAGAACTTCATGAGCCACCTCGGCGGCGAAGTGCCGACAAAAGAAGGCCTCAAAAAAGCACTGTGGGATACCCTCAACAGTGGTCAGGTTATTCCCGGTTACGGTCATGCCGTGCTGCGTAAGACGGATCCCCGTTATAGCACCCAGCGTGAGTTCTGCCTTAATACTGAAGGTCTTAAAGACTACCCGCTGTTCAAACTGGTCAGCATGATTTTCGAAGTAGCACCCGATGTTCTTCAGGAACATGGCAAAGCCAAGAACCCCTGGCCGAATGTTGATGCCCAGTCCGGTGTTATTCAGTGGTACTATGGTGTTACCCAGTACGAGTTCTATACCGTTCTTTTCGGTATCGGCCGTGCTCTGGGTTGTCTTGCCAATATTACCTGGGATCGTGCTCTTGGTTACGGCATCGAGCGTCCCAAGTCGGTCACGACAGCCATGCTGGAAGAAGCTGCTGGTATCAAGTAAATTTCAACTTGTTCATCATGTATTATTGTCGGGAGGTCCCTGCGGGCCTCCCGTTTTTTTTGTCCGCTCAGGTGAATGTTCTGCATGAATCGGGTAAACTGGTGGACAGAGGTCATGTTCATAACTGCATCTCTATCAATTAACTATACTTGGAATAAAAAAAGGAGAATTACATGATCAACAGAATCGTAGTCGGGGCGATCGTGGCCACCGTGCTTGTCGGTCTGGCGGGCTGTGCGGCCAACACAACCCATGAGCGTACTAAAAGAGGCGCCGGTATCGGTGCTGTTGTCGGAGCGGTATCCGGTGCGATTATCGGCTATCAGAGTGACAAGAATCGTGGAGCATGGCGTGGTGCTGCAATCGGTGGTGCCGCCGGCGGTGCTGTCGGTGCAGGGATCGGTTCCTATATGGATAAGCAGCAGACAGAATTTGAACAGCAGCTTGCCAATGAACGCGCCGAGCAGGAGATCGAAATTGAACGCCAGCAGAATGAAATCCTTAAGCTGACCATGAGCAGTGAAGTCGGTTTTGATTTTGATTCTGCTGATGTGAAGCCCGGTTTTTATTCATCCCTCGATAAAATTGCCGACATTATGAATCGTTATTCGCAGACCGATATTGCCATTGTCGGACATACCGACAATGTTGGCAGCCCGGACTACAATCTGCGATTGTCCCTGCGCCGGGCCAATGCCGTTGCTGATTATCTGATGAGTCAGGGAGTCGGACGTTATCGCCTGTCAACGGAAGGACGTGGCCAACTTGAGCCAATCGCCAGCAACGAAACAGCAGCAGGGCGGGCCCAGAACCGTCGGGTTGAAATTTATGTCATTCCCAATTAGCTGCTAGCAAGCGACTGTAGAAAACAAACAGAGCCCCTGTTGTTGCAGGGGCTCTGTTTGTCCAGCTATTTCTGTAACGCTTCAGCTGTCGTCCTAACCGCAGGCTCCCGACGCGGGGCTGAACAGCTACCTACTTCTTTTCTTTTTCCTTGCGAGTAGCGTAAATCAATAGTTTCTGATCAGTAAAACTTTCCACTTCGCCGGCAAAAGATTCAATCTTAAAATAATCGTGTATTGTTCGTGGGGCATCCATGAAAAACTTGTTCAGCTCCTGGATTTTCGCGCGATTCAATCCCGCTGTTTTTACCCACTCCTGGAAATCGTGGACCTTGGGGATAATCAGGGTTTCCTGTAGAATCAACTGTGCGTCCTCGATCATGTTTCGCCACTCTTCCTCGCTGAATGCTTCGACATGAGTGGGGTTGCGCATTAATTCCATGGTTTGGAAAAAATCGGCAATCTCAGGATCTTCAGGACGGATTGTGTCGATAATAGCCATCCGCCCACCTCGTCGCAAGACGCGGTGAAATTCGCGTAATGCCCGGGGAACATCGCCGAAGTGGTGAGAGGCGATCCTGCATGTCAGTAATGTGAACGAACCGGCGGGAAAAGGGAGATCTTCTGCATCAGCTTCGCGAAAGATGACATTGTCGACCCGTCCTTCTTCAGCGATATGTTCCTGTGCTTTTTTGAGCATCTGCATGGTCAAATCGGAGGCAACGACCTGACGGACCATGGGAGAGAAATAAAGGGCCATGTGCCCGCCGCCGCAGGCCACATCAAGCATGTTGTCATCCTGGGTCGGCTGCAGTAATCTGGCCGCTTCTTCAAGGTCCCGGCCCGCTGAAAAGTGGGTCGCTTCGACGTAGGCGGATGCCGTTCTGCTGAACTGTTCACGTATGCGATTTTTGAATTTTTTATCCATGGTGTGTCCTGTTGAGGGATTTTTTGGGGCTTATTATAGCACCAAATTTGCTATTCTAGCAGATATTGATCAGTATGGTTTGTTTTTGTCGTTATTTTTGTGGGTTGGTCTTTTGCCGGGGTACAAGGCACGGAATGATTACTGTTTTTTTTAAAGGTGAAAAATGAAACAATGTCCGGTGGGACCGGAAACCAGTCGGGTGCTTCAACAAGGACATCCGTGGGTAATTGCCGACCGCTATACCCACCGGTGGCCGCAGGTTGCAGCGGGTGAGCTGGTCGTTCTGGTCGATCAGGAGCGGCGGCCGTTGGGGGTAGGCATCTGCGATCCGGCTAACCGGATTGTTGCCCGCAGATTGCCGGGAGAGCCGACCACAATTGACAGTGACTGGCTGGAAGTACAGTTCAGGCAATGCCTGGAATTACGCAAGCTCGCTCTGCTCGGCAATACCGACTGCTATCGGCTGGTGAATGGTGAAGGTGACGGGCTGCCCGGGGTGACGGTAGATCGTTACGCTGATTACCTGATGTTGCAGCTCTATACAGATGCCTGGCAACCCTATCTGGATCAGTTGGTCGCAGGGCTGAAGCGGGTGTTTCAGCCGGCGGGTATTTATCTGAAATATCGTCCGCAACAGACCCGTAAACTGGAAGCACAGAAAAAAAGCCGTCAGATGAATCTGCTGCTGGCGGGTGACAGGGCGCCGAACCCTTTGTCTGTCAGGGAAAATGAGCTGGTTTATCGCGTCAATCTTCACCATGGACTGCATACCGGTCTATTCCCCGATCAGCGCTGCAATCGGCTGGAAATGATGCAGCGCGTTGCAGGTATGCGGGTGCTCAACCTCTTTGCTTTTACCGGGGCTTTTTCCGCTGCCGCTGCGGTGGCGGGAGCTGAGCAGGTAACAAGTATTGACGTATCGGAAAAGTATCTGGCCATTGCCCGGGAAAATTTTGCGGACAACCTGATCGATCCGCACCAGCATCAGTTTGTCGCCGGAGATGTTTTTACAGAGTTGGCAAAGATGCGCTCGCAGGGCCGTACTTTCGACTGTATTCTGTTTGACCCGCCGTCCTTTTCAACAACGAAAAAGAGCCGCTTTTCCACCAGGGGCGGTACCGCCGACCTGGTTGCAGAAACGCTTCCGTTGTTGTCACCGGGAGGATTGCTCATCAGCTCATCCAATCATCAGAAAGTCACTCTTGATGAGTATTTCAAGGAATTGCGGCGCGGGGCCTTGAAGGCCGCCCAGCATCTGAGAGTTATCCACGTCGGCGGTCAGCCGGAGGACTTTCCCTGTGATATCGGCTTTACCGAAGGGCGCTATCTGAAATTTGTGATCTGCGTTAAGGGTATTTCATAACCCATGGTTAAGCAACGCTTGATAACCGTTATTGAGTTTCTTCAAAAATATATTCTGGTGGCGGGGCTGGTTGTCCTGGTTTTGATATTAATGCTGCTGTGGCAGGGGAGCCGCTGGGTTTATCAAGGTACTCTCGACGGGTTGACCGCTGTCGGAAACGAACGCATGACCCTTTACACCGGAACCTTGCGCAGCGCACTGGAACATTATGCCTATCTGCCCTACGTATTATCAACCAATCAGCAGGTGATTAAACTGTTACAAGGGGAACAGCATGCTGCCGAGGTTAATATCCTGCTGGAGGAACTGGACGATGAAGCCGGTTCCGAAGCTCTTTATGTCATGAATGACCTGGGGACAACCTTGGCATCGAGTAACTGGCGTGAGCCGTTAAGTTTTGTTGGCCATAATTACGGTTTTCGCCCTTATTTTGCCAAGGCTAAAGGGGGCGCACGTGGCAGCTACTTTGCCATCGGTGCAACCACCGGCAGACCCGGCTATTTCATGTCTCATCCTGTTCGTCAGGGACAAAAGGTGATCGGTGTTGCTGCAGTTAAGGTCGATCTGACCGACCTGCAGGAGGAGTGGCGGGACGGCGGCGAAACGGTACTGGTAAGTGACGTTAACGGTGTTTTTTTTCTTTCCAGCTATCACAGCTGGAGGTACCGGACTCTGGAGCCGTTGACCGAAGAACAGCGGATTATGATCCAGGCTACCCGCCAGTATGGGCACCAGCCATTGGACCTGTTGCCGTTGGAAGGAGTTGATGTCCTTGCCGATGGTCAGCGTATTGTCAATCTTGAACAAACCCGTTATTTAATGATGTCTCGATCGTTGCACGATCTGGATTGGCAGATCCATTACCTGCTTCCCCTTGAGCCGGCCCGCGAGCGGGCTCAGGCAGTGCTGATTATCGGCTTTATTCTGGTGCTCCTCACGGTTGCGCTGGCGATGTACGCCAGAGAGCGGCGGCAGAAACTGATTTCACGTCGCACTGCCCGCCAGGCCCGGGCCCTGGTTGAGATGAATCAACGGCTGCAACAGGAAATAGCGCAGCATAATCAAACAGAAAAGGCCCTGCGCGAAGCTCAGGCTGAGCTGGTGCAGTCTGGAAAGCTGGCAGCTCTGGGACACATGGCTGCCGGGATTGTACATGAACTCAATCAACCTATAGCGGCAATCAGGACCCACGCGGCCAGTGGTCGTCTGTTGTTGGAACGACATGATACCAACAAGCTGCGTTCGACCTTTGATGCCATAGCGCGGATGACGGAGCACCTTGGTTCAATTACCGTGCAGTTGAAAACCTTCGCTCATAAAGCCCCGGCAGTGCAAAAGTCAGTAGTCTTGCAAGATTGTATTGCTGAAGTGTTAACGATGACGGCACCAGTGATTGCCGAAGCTGATGTGATTGTAAATAAAAACATTCCAGCTGAGCCGCTGCCGGTTGCAGCTGATTGCGTTCGAGTCAACCAGGTGCTGGTGAACCTGATCCGTAACGCCGTAGATGCGATGCGCGAACGGCCGGTGAGACATCTGCAGGTGGACCTGCGTAATGAAGGCGAGGTCATTCGTCTGATCGTAGCTGATACCGGGACCGGCATCAGTGCCGAGGATCGCGAGGAAATATTTACACCGTTTTTTACCACCAAAGATGTTGGTGAGGGGTTGGGTTTGGGACTGTCAATAACTTACCGTATTGTCAATGATCTGGGAGGGACCATCGCTGTTGGCAATAACGATGACGGTGGGGCAACCTTTATCGTAACCTTGCCGGCAAAAAGGAATGACTGCAGTGACAACGACTGATCCCCATAAAATCATTATTCTGGTTGACGATGATACGGAAATGCGGGCGGCCGCGGCCCAATGGCTGGAGTTGGCCGGCTATGAGATCCGGGCATTTGCCGATGCCGTATCAGCATTGGCAGCCATGAACGAGGGCGTTCAGGGCCTTGTTGTGACTGATGTGCGGATGCCGAAAATGGATGGAATGGAGTTTTTGGCCCGCATCAGATCCCTTGATGCCGATGTGCCTGTCGTTCTGATTACCGCTCACGGTGATATTTCGATGGCCGTGGAAGCGATTCGCCAGGGAGCTTATGACTTTATTGAAAAACCATTTGACCCTGACAAGCTGCTCAATGTTGTAGAGCGAGCCGCTGAAAAATTTCGACTGATTGGAGAAAATCGTCAACTCCGACAGCTGCTTCAGGGACCGGTTTCCATTGAACAGCGCCTGATCGGGACCAGTTCACTGATAAAAAATCTCCAGGAAGAAATCCTGAACCTTGCCGATACCGGTGCGGCTGTTCTGATTCAGGGAGAAACCGGCACCGGGAAAGAAGTGGCCGCGCGTTGTCTGCATGAATTCAGTCAACGACATAATCAGCGCTTTGTCGCGGTCAACTGTGCTGCGGTTCCTGAAGCCGTCTTCGAAAGTGAACTGTTCGGCTACGAAAAAGGGGCTTTTACCGGGGCAGAACAGCAACGCATCGGTCGCTTTGAATACGCCGATAAGGGAACCCTTTTTCTTGACGAAATAGGATCTATGCCGCTCGCTTTGCAGGCCAAAGTTTTGCGGGTACTGCAGGAGCGCGAAGTTGTGAGGGTCGGGAGTAACGAGCCTCGTGCTATTGACATCCGGTTAATTTGTGCCAGCAATCAAAACCTGCG
Organism: Pelovirga sp.; assembly: GCA_041686715.1. Lineage (GTDB taxonomy): Bacteria > Desulfobacterota > Desulfuromonadia > Desulfuromonadales > Geopsychrobacteraceae > Pelovirga. The sequence continues at coordinate 12,931 of JAWLDI010000005.1, read as the reverse complement.
GGAAGAATGCCGTATCGGTAGTTTTCGTGAAGATCTGTTTTATCGTATCAATGTTGTTGAATTGACCGTCCCGCCGTTGCGCGAGCGGGAAGAAGATGTATTATTGCTTTTTGACTATTTTATCGGCCAGGCGGCCCAAGCCTATCAGCGACCGGTGGTCACTCCGGCCCCTTCAGGCGCCATGCGGTTGCTTGAATACGATTGGCCCGGAAATGTGCGCGAGCTGAAAAATGTTGCCGAGCGTTTCGTCCTGTCGTCGCTGCCGTCGGAGCAGCGTTTGCAGGCCATATTGGCCTCGCCCGGGAGAGGTTTTGAGGATGATGGCAGGATTCCGCTACAGGAGCTGATGCGCGCCCATGAAAAGGTCCTGCTCGAACATGCCCTGATGAAGCATTGCGGAGATATCCAGGCTGTCATGGATGAACTTGTCGTGCCGCGCCGGACGCTGAATGAAAAGATGGCCCGGCATCAACTGGATCGGCGAGACTACACCCATGGCTGATCAGACGGGTGATCGGCAATAATCCGCTCATGGGAGGCCCTGTTTCGGCGGATTCCTGCCAAAAGGCGAGCGGCTTTCCCCATAGGCTGGCCGATCATTGGTTGGCATGGGGATTGCTTTTAAATAAAATAGTGTTTTAAACTCAGGTGGCGTTACGCCGGTTTCATCACATCTATCCATAGGGAGGAAAGAATGAAAGGACTACGTCGTATCTCGTTAGGATTGTCACTGTTCGTACTGGCACTGACCTTTGCCGTGGCGGCCCCTCAGACGGCTGCAGCTTCGGAGCGTGACTATCTGCTGGCAACCGCGTCCACAGGTGGTACCTATTATCCGGTTGGAGTCGCTCTCTCGACCCTGGTCAAGGTCAAGCTTCAGCCAACTCAGAATATCGGCATGTCGGCCATCAGTTCCGCCGGTTCTGGTGAGAATATCAAGCTGATGAATGATAACGAAGTCCAGTTTGCCATTCTTCAGGGGCTCTATGGCGCCTGGGCCTGGAACGGTACCGGCGATTTTACCGCTGCCGGCCCGCAGCGTGATCTGCGCGCCGTTACCATGTTGTGGCAGAACGTCGAGCATTTTACCGTCCTGAAACGTTTTGCCAAAACCGGAACCGCAGCTGATCTGGTGGCGATGAAGGGAGAGAATATGGCCATGGGGCCACGGAATTCAGGAACTCTCGGCTCCAACAAGACTCTTCTCGGTGGCCTAGGTATCGATATTGAAAAGGATTACGACCTTACTTATGCGGGGTATGGTCCATCGGCTGATGCCCTGCAGAACGGGCAGGTTGCCGGCATGAGTACTCCGGCCGGAGCCCCGGTCAGTGCCGTTACCCGTACCTTCGCAACAATGGGTGATGATATTGTTGTCCTCGATTTTACTGATGAGCAGATGGTGCAGGCGGACAGCGGCATGGAATTGTGGACCCGCTATGTTATCCCCGCAGAAACCTATCCCAACCAGACCAGGGATATCAATACGATTGCCCAGCCGAACTTTCTTGCCGTGCGTGCCGATCTTGATGAAGAGGCTGTCTATCACATTACCAAAACCATCTATGAAAACCTGTCATTCCTTGGTGCTATCCACGGTGCAACCAAGGTGATGGCCCTGGAAAAAGCACTGGCCGGGTTGCCGATGCCGCTGCATCCGGGGGCTCTGAAATATTTCCGCGAAGCCGGACTGGACATTCCAGCCCGCCTGATTGCCGACTGATGGTAGAATGACATAACGACCGCCCCCCTTCGGGCGGTCGTTTTTCCTTCGGAGCATTGTATGTCCGTTAATGAAACAGAAGTGCACCCACTGGAACATTGGGCCTTGCTTGTCATCGGGGTGGGTGTGTCTTTAATGCACATCTGGTTTAATGTTTTTGCTGTTCTTTCAAGTCTCTGGCAGAACTCGCTGCATTTTGCCGGATTCGCACTGATGGTCGTTATCGCCTATCCATTACGGCGCGACGGCCGACTGCTTTTGCGATTGTTTGATGTTTTTCTGGGGATCATGGCGGCGTCGTCAGCTATATTCTTGATTGCGCGTGAAGATGCCATTTATGCTCGTGGGATCTACATGGTGCCAGCCGAGTGGATTGCCGGCATTATTGTTATCCTTTGCGCGCTGGAATTTACCCGGCGCGTGGCCGGGCTGTTTATTCCGGTGCTTGTTATTGTCGGTCTTACGTATATCGGTTGGTGGGGCAGTGAGCTCGGTGGTGCCTTCCGCTTTGCCGGTTTGGCTCCTGAAACTATAATGTTTCGCAGTATCTATGGTGACGATGCGTTATTCGGCACGATTGCCCAGATATCCTCGTCCTATGTCTTTATGTTTCTGTTGTTCGGCGGGTTTTTGTTGCGGTCGGGAGCCGGTGAGTTCGTGATTGACATGGCCCGGGCTGTGGCCGGGCGTTTGGTTGGCGGCCCGGGTTTTGTTGCCGTTATCGCCTCCGGATTGATGGGGACGATATCCGGATCTGCTGTTGCCAATACCGCGTCGACCGGTGTCATTACCATCCCGTTGATGAAAAGAGCGGGCTTCCCGTCAAAATTTGCCGCCGGCGCGGAAGCAGCAGCCTCGACCGGTGGCCAACTGATGCCGCCGATCATGGGCGCCGGTGCCTTTGTCATGGCCACCTATACCCAGATCCCTTATACCACAATTGTGCTCGTCAGCATTCTGCCGGCGTTTCTGTATTTTGCGACGGTCGGGTTTTTTATCCGTATCGAGGCTAAACGCAGTTACGTGACCGCCATGGATGAAGAACAGGTTTCCTTTATCGAGGTGATTAAAAAGGGCGGTATCGTCTTTCTGCTGCCTATCGGTGTGCTTATCGGCTTGCTGCTATACGGTTTTACGCCAACCTATGCAGCAGGCTACAGCATGATTGCGGTAGTGGCTTCATCGTGGCTGACGCCCAACAAGATGGGCCCGAAAGCCATCATTGAAGCCATGGCCCTGGGTGCGAAAAACATGATTATGACGGCGATTCTGCTGTGTACCATCGGTCTGATCGTCAATGTTATTACCACCGCCGGTATCGGTAACACCTTCTCCCTGATGATCAATGAGTGGGCCGGTCACAGCATGCTCATTGCCATTGGACTGGTGGCCCTGGCATCGCTGGTGCTGGGGATGGGGCTGCCTGTTACTGCCGCCTATATCGTTCTTGGTACCTTGTCAGCACCGGCTCTGCAGGGGTTGATTGCTGATGGAATACTGGTCAAGGCGCTGGTCAGCGGGCAGGTGCCGGAAGCGGCAAAAACCTTCTTTATGCTGGCGGTACCGGACAAGTTGGCACTGATTGGTGAACCCATGTCGGTGGCAACGGCCCGTTCGATAGTGGACTCGATCCCCTACGATATGGCCAGTATGGTTCGTGAATCGGTGTTGAGTGAGCATACCCTGACGTTCGCACTGCTGTCGGCACATTTGATTGTTTTCTGGCTCAGCCAGGACTCCAATGTGACTCCACCGGTGGCTCTGGCCGCATTTGCCGGTGCCGCTATCGCCGGATCCAAACCCATGATTACCGGTTTTTATTCATGGAAGTTGGCCAAGGGTCTTTATATCATTCCACTGCTCTTTGCCTATACCCCGTTTATCGGAGGAACGCTGTTGCAGGACCTGTATATCTTCTTCTTTGCCCTGTTCGGGTTGTATGCCTTTGCCGCCGGGATTGAAGGATACATGGAGGCCAAGCTGAATCCGCTTTTCCGTATCCTGACCCTGGTTTCTTCAGCACTGTTGTTGTGGCCGACCGTCTGGTGGGTTAATGTGGGTGGCTGGTTGTTGCTGATGTCTATTATTATCCTCAATAAGCGTAAAGACATGGCACAAACCCAAAGCACGCCGGCTGTTGCCTGATTATTCCCGTCTACAATATTGGTGCAACGCCCGGACCGATCCGGGCGTTGCACCAATAGCACCTGCCTTTACATCCGACCTTGAACAGGCTGCGGTATATCCTGTTGTTCATCAGCTGCAATCCTCCCAGTCATATCAGGATGATGTGTTTTATGTTGTAATAATGTTACTATCGAGCTGATTTTTAAAGCATTGGTGCCTGACTGCGAGCCTTTTATGACGGATCAGGATTCTTCTACAGACCATCAGCATGATTCCGACCTTCTTGCTGTTGCAGAGACCGACAGCTATTGCTTGACGTTGCGACTGGCCAGCGGTGCAATGGAGTGTGTCGCGACGATCAGCTTGAAATCTCTGACACAGCCGCTACAACAAGAATCCGTTCAGCGGGAAAACGATAATGACGCCCCGAACTCTTCAGAACAAAAAGCGGTTCACCCCTTAAAAGATCAGACATCTGCTATGGGTGCAAGTCAGAATGACGCTGTTCCTCTGGAACCCGCCCAATTGATTCATCTTCTGCAGCAGCACCAGGTTGATTGCAATATTGATGAAGATGCGATCAAGGGATTCTGTGCCACGGTTGCTTTGCAGCAGGAACCACCTCCGACTGTGGTTGCCCGGGGTATAGAGCCACAACCCGGTGCCGACGGCTGGTTTGAACTGCTGGTCAAAATCAGTGGTGAAGAACAGGAGTTTATCCCCGACAGCAGGGGGCGGGTTGATCTCAAGCGGCTCAACGCCTATTCCGAGATCGAACCGGAACAGAAACTGGGGGTGATTCATCCGCCGGAGCCGGGGATTTCCGGATATACGGTCCATGGTCTTGAGGTTGAAGCACCTGCCGGTTGCCCCAGGCGTATCAATGCCGGTGAAGGGGTAGTGTTCAAATACGATGGCAGAATGGTTTTTTCCACCAAAGCCGGTCGGGCGCTGTTTGACAATAATACCCTGACAGTTGTTGATCAACTGGTGATCGCCGGTAACGTCGATCCAGGTGTCGGCCACATTGATTTCAACGGCTTTGTAGAAATTAAAGGGGATGTGCTCGATGATTTTGATATTCGTTCAACCAGGGGTATCAAGGTCAGTGGCCATGTCGGTGCCTGCCATCTCGAATCTCAGGGTTCTATAGAAGTAGGTGCCATGGCCGGTCGTGAGATCGGACATATTTTCTGCCGGGGGGATCTGTATGCTCGCTACCTCAACCAGGTGACGGTCGTTTGTTACGGTGATGTTGTAGTGACTAGTGAAATTCGCAACGCCCATGTGCGGGCTACCGGGCAAATCAGAGTTGAACGGGGTGGCATTATCGGCGGTGACGTACTTGCTCTGAAAGGGGTGGCGGCAGTGACCATGGGTGCAGTGTCGGGTCAGAGAACCCTGGTGACTGCCGGAGTTTATTTTCCCGATGCCGAACGGCACCAATATATCAGTCGCCAGCTGCACTCAATAGAACAGCAGATCAACGCCATCAATGATACCATCGGCCCGCTGATGCAGCATTTGCGTAAGGGCTCCCGGCATATCGACACGGCGCGAGCCCGTCTGCAGATTCTAAACGACAAGCTTGATGCTCTCTATCAACAGAAAAATGCCTTTGCTGCCGAGGCCATGACATCACAGCCCCTTGAAATAAAAGATAAAAATCCAAAGATCAATGTGCAGAAGGTGCTCCGTGATGGGGTTGTTATTGCCCTGGGCAAGATCAGGCAGGAGATTACGTCTGATCGACAGGGTCCATTATCTGTCATCGAGAATACCCGTGATGGGGGCTTGCGCTTTCTTACCCTTTCGGCGCTGTCGGTTTCCGCCGCTGAACTTGAACAACAATATCTTGATCCGCAAACAGATTAGCCAGTTTTACATTACTCCCTGTGGTTAATCACGATCATCACCAGGTCTGATTTTTCCCTGATTCTATTGTCCATTCGTCGATCCATGTGCAATGATAGATGGTCTGAACGGTCAATATCAACAAGGAGTAGACTTCATGATGTTACGTACATTTTTTACCTTTCTGTTCTGTCTGGTAGCCACCCAGGTCGCTGCTGATGCTATCGATATCGGCTTCAATAACGAAAGTTTTCACCTCGGTTATGAACGGCCTCTGGTAGATGATGAATTCGGTGTCGTTTCGGGAAATGCCGGTTTTCTTTACAATAGTGATGAAGAAACAAAAATGGGCCATCTCGGCGCCGATTTCGTCGGTAACCCGGGACAATATCCCGGAACCAGACTCGGTATGGGAGCACGTCTTTATGCCGGATCAACCGCAGAAAATACTGATTTTATCAATCTGGCGATAGGGCTCCGCGCGTCTTATGCCCCACCGGAGTTTGGCGGTTTCGGTGTTGCCGCGGCAATTTATCATGCTCCCAAGGTGTTTTCTTTACGTGATGCGGATAATCTGACGCAAACAGAGGTTGTTTTGACCTATGCCCTGATTCCAAAAGTGCGTTTGAATCTTGGTTATTACAACCTGAGACTCAAAGAGGATAGAAGGGGTTTCAACTGGACCATTGATGAAGGGTTGCGCATCGGCTTTACCGGTTATTTTTGAATTGTTTTTGTTGTAATTAGCCCGTCTGATGCTTGACAAAATGCCTCAGTTGAAAGATAAAACAATGTCTTATTGATTTTGGGAGAACCCGGCTAATAAATAGTACTGAAATTGTTATTTGCGGGCGGTCGCTCTCACGCACCCTTTTTAAAAATAATTGAGGATAAAAATGAACGGAAAACAGCTACTTCTCAAGGCACTGAAGGAGCGCAAGGTGCGCTTTCTTTTCGGCTATACCGGTGGTGCCATTATGCCGGTCTTTGATGAAATGGACAAAATGGGGGCCTTTGAGTTTGTCATGGCCCGTCATGAACAAGGCGCCGCATTTATGGCTCAGGGTCTCAGTCGCGCTTCCCTGTCGAGCTCTTCGCCACAGATCGGTGTCTGCATGTCAACTTCCGGTCCGGGAGCGATGAACCTGGTGACCGGAGTAGCCGATGCTCATATGGATTCCGTGCCGATGCTGGCCATTACCGGGCAGGTAGCCACCGGCGTGATTGCTACCGATGCCTTTCAGGAGAGTGATGTCGTCGGTGTCATGATGCCGATCTGTAAACAGACCTATATGCCCCTGATTGCCGATGACGTTGAAAAAACAGTGCACGAGGCCTGTTATGTTGCCACTACCGGTCGGGGAGGGCCGGTTATTATCGATCTTCCCAAGGATATTCAGAATCAGCTGGTAAAAGATGATTATCGATTTGACGCAAAAAAATACCGCCCCCATCTGCCCGGCTATTTCTGCAATCCTACTCCGGAACGGGAACCGATCAAACAGGCGATAGATCTGATCAATAAAAGTGAGCGGCCGCTTATTTTCTGCGGACATGGCGTGATTAACAGCAATGCCGGGGATCTGCTGCGGCGCTTTGTGGAAAAGGTGAACATCCCGGTTGCTTCTACTTTCCACGGATTGTCCGCTTTGCCGGCGGACCACCCCAATCATCTTGGGATGATGGGAATGCACGGTACTGTCGAGGCAAACCGTGCGATTATGGAAGCCGATCTGCTGATTGCTCTGGGAATGCGCTTTGATGATCGGGTTACCGGCAAACTTGAAGAGTATGCTCAGAACGCGGCGGTAATCCACGTTGATATTGATGCCTCGGAAATTGACAAAAACGTCAGGACAACGGTCGCCATTACAGCGGATGTCTACCGGACATTGCACGTATTGATGGGAGACCCCATGGTGACCAGTATTCCCCGGCGGCGCTGGTGGGACAAAATCAACAGCTTTCGTGAAGTGATGAAAGATGATCTGCGTGAAGAGATTGAAATCGGTATCGGCAACGATAATAAGTTGCTGATGAAAGGGATTGTTCACCGTCTCTCGGAGGTGACTAAAGGACGCGATCTGATCGTCGCCGACGTTGGTCAGCACCAGATGATGTGCGCGCGTTTCTACAACTACCAGACGACCAACAGCTGGTTCGGTTCCGGTGGTGCGGGAACCATGGGTTGTTCGCTGCCGATGGCCATTGGCGTCAAGCTTGCCAGGCCGAAAGAACGGGTCTGGTCGATCAGTGGTGATGGCGGCTTCCAGATGAATTTCCAGGAATTGGGAACCATCATGGAAAAGCAGATTGATGTCAAAATCATCATCCTCAACAACGGTTATCTGGGGATGGTGCGCCAGTGGCAGACGTTTTTCTTCAACGGCTGTTATGCCGGCACGCCTATGCAAAGCCCTGATTTCGGGCTTATTGCCGAGGCTTACGGCATCCCTTATCGTAAGGTTGAGCTGCTTGACGATATTGTCCCTGCCCTCGAAGAAGCGATGGCTTGCAAAGGTGCCATGGTTCTTGAATTTATCTGCGATCCGGCAGAAGTCATTCTGCCGATGATTCCCTCCGGTGGTGGTTTTGGCGATATGATGACCCGCCATCCCCATGCTCCGAAAAAAGATCAGCCCAAACAAGGAGAAGCAGCATGAAACGGCGTGCCTTACTCGCATTCACCCTTGACCATCCCGGGGTTCTCAATAAGATTTCCATGCTGATTCGTAAAAAGATGTATAATGTCGATACGCTAACTGTCTGTCGTTCACGTATCCCCGGTGTCAGCCGAATGACCATTACGTTAAAAGAAAACGATCAAGCTAAGGTCGACCAGGTCAGCCGACAGCTGGAGAAATTCACCGAAGTGATTTCGGTAAAAGAACTTGATACCGACCACAGTTACTGGCGCGAGGTGGCGATTGTTAAACTGGAGATGGACGCTTCGGTACTCGAGACCTTTCATGGCCGGTACAACTTCGAAATTCTTGAACAGAAAAGTGACGACATCCACATTCTCCAGGTTGCCGGCTCAACCCGGCGAATCGATGCCTTTCTGGATGAGGTTGGCCAGGAGCATATTGTTGAAATTGCCCGTACCGGGGTGACGGCGATGGAGAAGTAGGGAGTAGGAATATCGTTTTCAGGTAAGGTAAGGTATGATATCGGGGTGTGGTGCTGGTCAATGGCGGCGCTGCACCCCGATTCTTTTTTGGCTGAAGGAGACCATAGATGAAACGACGCAGCGGAACAATTACCGGCGATCCCGGCGGCAGTAACTGGGTAGAACGTACAGCGGCGCGCACCATGTTGCGGGCAGTGCGTTTTAATGACGACGACTTTGCCAAGCCGCTGGTAGCTTTGGCGGTTCCTTATACCAATGGCACCCCGTGCAACGATCATATCCGGACCCTTGGCGATCTGCTCCAGGCTGAACTGGAAGCGGCCGGGGCCAAGGTTATTGTCTTCGGCACGCCGGTGGTATCCGATGGGATCTCCATGGGCACCGAAGCGATGAAGTATTCCCTGGTCAGCCGCGAAGTTATCGCCGATGCCATTGAGGTGATGACGGAGGGTTATCAGGTTGACGCGGTGGTGACCCTGTCCGGTTGTGATAAAACCATCCCGGCGGCACTGATGCCGATTGCCCGCAATGATCTGATCGGATTGACCCTCTACGGTGGCAGTATCAGACCCGGACATCATGGTGGCAGGGATCTGAATATTGTCAGCGCCTTCGAAGGAATAGGTGCCTTCAGCGCCGGAAAAATCGATGCTGATGAGCTTTGTCAGATTGAATGCCATGCCTGTCCCGGTGCCGGGTCCTGTGGTGGCATGTATACCGCCAATACCATGGCGGCGGCGATTGAGGCTCTGGGTATGAGCATTCCCGGAGGCTCATCGAATATGGCAGTGGAACCGGACAACCAGTTGTCAACCGATAAGCAGGGGGATCTGCACCGCAGTGCTACAACCCTGATGACACTGCTTCAGCGTGGTATCAGCGCCAGGCAGATCATGACCCGCAAAGCATTCGAAAATGCCCTGACCCTGGTATGGGCACTGGGCGGATCGACCAACGCAGTATTGCACCTGCTGGCTATGGCGCGCGAGGCTGATGTGACTTTGACCCTGAAGGAGATGGCTGATGTTACCGCCAGGGTGCCATTGCTCGGCAACTTCAAACCCTATGGGCGTTATCTGATGAACGATCTCCATCCCCTGGGCGGCATCCCCCTGGTGATGAAGCATCTGCTCGATCATGGCTTGCTGCATGGCGATTGCCTGACGGTGTCGGGGAAAACCCTGGCTGAGAATCTGGCCAACGCTCCTGATCTGCCCGCCGGGCAGGATGTGGTTTTTCCGGTTTCCAGGCCCTATGCGGCTGCCGGTAAACACATTCGTATGCTGTTCGGCAACCTGGCTCCGGAAGGCTGTGTCCTCAAGCAGAGTGGCAAGGATTTAACCACCATGCGTGGTCCGGCACGGGTGTTCGAACGTGAGGAGGAGGCCATGAATGCGATTCTGGCCAACCGCGTCAACCCGGGTGATATTGTCGTGATCCGCTATGAGGGTCCGCAAGGCGGCCCCGGCATGCGTGAGATGTTGTCACCTTCGGCGGCGCTGATGGGTGCCGGGCTCGGCGACAGTGTGGCGTTGCTCACCGATGGCCGTTTTTCCGGCGGTACCCACGGTATCATGATCGGTCATATTTCTCCCGAAGCGCAGGTTGGCGGCCCCCTGGCGCTGGTAGAGGAGGGAGACCAGATTGAAATCGATCTGGATCATGAGGCACTTAACCTGCTCGTCGACGATGCGGTCCTGGCCCGGCGCCGTGAGGGGGTGTCAGCTCCTGAGATCAAGGTACGCCGGGGTGTCCTCGCCAAGTACGCGCGACTGGTGTCATCAGCCTCGTCCGGCGCTGTGACCTCGTAACGGCTGTACTTGCTATGAGTTCGGCCAATATTTTTTCATCAATACCAGATCACCTGCCGGATGAGCTGGTTGATGTTCTCACAGATAAGGGTCAGGTTCGGATTGAGCGGATCGTTTCGCGTGGTCACGCCTCACCACCAGAGTTCTGGTACGATCAGCAGGATGACGAGTTTGTGCTGCTGTTGCAGGGGCAGGCGGAACTCGAGCTGCTGGGCCCGCAGGAACGATTGTCCCTGCAGGCAGGTGATTATCTGTTGATTCCGGCTCATCGCAAGCATCGGGTCGCCTGGACGAGCGACGCAATGGATTGTATCTGGTTGGCGGTGTTTTATCATGACCGAAAGTAGTAGCCCTGACTGCAGGTGGGTGCGTTGTTCCCAGGGCATGATTTCGGCCACCCTTGTTCTGTTCTTTTTCCTGTCTTTCAATACGACCAGCACCGCTGCCGTCAAACCGGAAACAGCTATTCCCCTGGATCGAAAAATCGGCCAGATGCTGCTGGTTGGTTTTCGTGGAACGGCGTTGGCGGATGACCATGTCATCCTGCGTGATATCCGTCGTCATCACCTCGGTGGGGTGATCCTTTTTGATTATGACGTGGTCTTTCAACAGACAGATCGCAATATTCGCACCCCTGTCCAGCTGAAACGTCTGATTGCAACGTTGCAGGATACGGCAACAATGCCGCTACTGGTTGCCGTCGATCAGGAGGGTGGACGGGTTGCCCGCTTGAAACCGGCACATGGCTTCGCGCCAACGCCGTCCCATGCCGAACTCGGGATCAGGGATGATCTGCAGGCAACCTATGCTGCAGGTAAAAACGTTGCCGCCACCCTGGCTGAGATGGGAATCAACACCAATCTGGCTCCGGTGGTGGATCTGTGTGTCAACCCGGATAATCCCGTCATTGCTCGCCTTGAGCGCTGTTTTTCAGACCAGCCCGACCTCGTCATTCGCCATGCACAGCAGTTTGTCCAGGCTCATCAGGATCATGGCGTGATATCTGTCATCAAGCACTTTCCCGGCCACGGCAGTTCGCAGACAGATTCCCATCTGGGTTTTGTTGATGTCAGCGCCAGCTGGACACCTGCCGAGCTTTCCCCTTATGTCGGTCTGTTTCGCTCTGGTGGTGTGCATGCGGTGATGACCGCGCATGTCTTCAATGCCAACCTCGATGCTGATCATCCCGCCACCCTGTCACATCCGACCATTACCGGCATCTTGCGTAACCAGCTTGATTTCGACGGAGTCGTTATTTCCGACGATCTGCAGATGGGCGCAATTACCGAACATTATGGCCTCGAACAAGCGGTCCGGCTTGCCCTTGAGGCCGGAGTGGATATTCTGCTGTTCGGCAACAACCTCGATTATGATCCGGAGATTGTCTCCAGAGTGACGGATATGATCCGGGATCTGGTAGCAACCGGAGTGATTAGCGAAGGTCGGATTGATGAGTCCTATCGGCGGATTATGCAGCTCAAAGGGGTTGTACTCGCCAGGGAGGAGTAGGCAGTAGAGGCGGACAGGCGTCCCTTCGCTGCACTCAACAGGGGTTTGGCGTGTTGACTCGGGGGCAAAGGCCCGGATCGGGGTATTGTGACGGTTTTTTTTAATCGACGCTGCCTTATAATGGAAAACGAAGGTAAAATGTCACAAAGGGCGTGATGCTTGGACTTTCTGTGTTTCCAGTTTTATACAGAAATTGTCCAGTTATTGTTAGGCGTCTAATGGCGGATTCAACCATGTTATGGAGGTCCGAACTATGAGGAAAATCATGAGTGCGTCAACTCATCGGAAGTCCGCGTTGGCCTCCACGGAAAGTTATCCAAAGGCGCGGGCGTCCATGGGAGTTCGGTGGGTGCTATTGTGTGCAGTACTGGTGTTTACAAATCTTCCCGCTATCGCTTTCGCCCAATCATCATGCCCGGTAATTCAAGTGAAAATTCCGAACATAAAAAACAGTACTGGAAATATAGCTTGTGGAATTTTTGAAACACCAGAGGGCTTTCCCAATAAATTTTTAGGTTCGGCAAAGGCAATTATAATAAGAAAAATTCAGAAGACAAAAGCACAATGTGTCTTTTCGAATATCGCACCGGGAACCTATGCAATCGCCGTCATCCATGATCAGAACATGAACGGCGAGCTCGACACCAATTGGTTTGGCGTTCCTACGGAAGGTTACGGTTTTTCAAATACGACCATTGATGAATTCGGCTCTCCTGCGTTTTCTGCCGCCAGCTTTCCATACGATGGGCAAAATATAGGTCTGACGATCAGGTTGAA
>JAWLDI010000004.1:0-44154 GCA_041686715.1 Pelovirga sp. | reverse complement strand
ACGGTTATGTGCAGGGCTTCGGGCCGCAGGCGAGCGCCGTTACAGGTGGGGCAGGGAATAACATTCATGAAGCGTTCGAGGTTGTCCCTGACGCCGTCGGAATCGGTTTCGTGATAACGGCGTTCAAGATTGGGAATAACCCCTTCAAAGGGCTTTTCATAAAAATGGCGTTTATCCCCCTGGTCATAAAAAAAACGCACACTCTCATTACCGGAGCCGTAGAGAATGACATCCTGAACACTCTGGGTCAGCTGGTTGAAGGGGGTGCGCATATCGAACTGGTAGTGAAGTGCCAAAGCTTCAAGCAGCGCCTGATAGTAATATCCGCTGCGGCTGTCCCAGGGAGCTACGGCACCGTCACGCAAGGATAATTGGGGATTGGGGACGACCTGGTCGCGATCGAAGAGCATGCGCGTACCGAGTCCGCTGCAGTCAGGGCAGGCACCATGAGGATTGTTGAAGGAGAACATGCGCGGGGTGATTTCCGGGTAGGACAGCCCGCACTCGATACAGGCGTGACGGGCGGAAAAAAGCATGCTGTCACCATCAGGAATTTCGACCCGGACCAATCCGTCAGCCAGCTGGACAGCGGTTTCAATCGATTCGGCCAGCCGCGAGCTGATGTCAGGTTTAGTCACCAGGCGGTCGATGACAACCTCCAGGGTGTGTTTTTTGTTCTTGTCAAGCGTGATCGGATCGCCCAGTTCATGCATGTTGCCATCGATCCGTATGCGCACGTAACCGGCGGCCTGAAGTTGTGCCAGTTCCTTGCGATATTCCCCCTTGCGTTCGCGGACAATCGGTGCCATTACCATCACCCGGGTTTTTTCCGGCAGCAGCAGCACCTGGTCAACCATCTGCTCAACGGTTTGAGAAGCAATTTTGTGGCCGCAGCGATGACAGAGGATCACGCCAACCCGGGCATAGAGCAGGCGCAGATAGTCATAGATTTCTGTTACCGTACCGACGGTAGAGCGGGGGTTTTTCGATGTCGTTTTCTGTTCAATGGAGATGGCCGGTGAAAGGCCGTCGATCTGGTCGACATCGGGTTTTTCCATCTGCTCCAGAAACTGGCGGGCATAGGCTGACAGGCTTTCTACGTAGCGCCGTTGTCCTTCGGCATAAATGGTATCAAAAGCCAGGGTGCTTTTCCCCGAGCCGGAGACACCGGTAATTACCACCAGCTGGTCGCGGGGGATGTCGATATCGATATTTTTCAGGTTGTGCTCGCGGGCACCACGGATACAGATATGATCAATCATGAGGTTTTTTTTCTGTTTGTTAAAGGTTAGGTTGAGGTCGTTGCATCTCTGCCGCCATGCGCAGTGCGGCGTGTAAACTGGCGGTGCTGGCAGTGCCGCTGCCGGCGCGATCGTAGGCGGTGCCGTGATCGACGCTGGTACGGATGATCGGCAACCCCAGGGTCACGTTCACGGCGTCGTCAAAGTGCAGCAGTTTCAGAGGAATCAGCCCCTGATCATGGTACATGCAGATCACCGCATCGGCGGTATTCTCGTATACAGCAAAATGGAACAGGGTATCGGCACTGTGCGGGCCGCTGGCGGCAATTCCTTCAGTGCCGGCTGCTTGAATAGCGGGCGCGATCAGGCGCTGTTCCTCATCACCAAAAAGCCCGTTTTCGCCGGCATGGGGATTCAGGGCAAGAACTGCCAGGCGGGGCTGCGGCAGCGCAAAATGTTTTTGCAGGGCGCTGTTGGTGATGCGCAGGGTCGTGAGAATCGCCTCGCTAGTGAGTTGTTGCGCCACCGCAGTCAGAGGAAGGTGGGTGCTGACCAGACAGACCCTGAGGCTGGCTCCGGCCAGCATCATGACAACCCGCTTTACAGCACAACGATCAGCAAGAAACTCAGTATGCCCGGGAAAGTGATAGCCGGCGGCATTGATGGCTTTTTTATTGATCGGACAGGTGACCATGCCGTGGGCGCTACCGTCCAGGCAGTGGCGTGCGGCCCGGTCAATATAGCCGGCCATGGCCTGCCCGCAGGCGTTATTCGGCTGTCCGTAAACCAGATCAGCTGGCGTCAACTGCGAGGCGATTTCGATTTCGAGGATTCTACCGTTGAAATCGAGCCGCTGGACGGGACCGGCAGACTCGACAACTGTGGCATTCACCTGAAAAATGCGGCCGGCCTGGATAAGGGCCTCCCTATCGCCGATAACTCGTACCGGCAGAGGCAGGGATCCGAGATCTCCCTCGAGCAGCGTTTTTACAATGAGTTCCGGCCCGATTCCGGTCGGATCACCCATGGTGAGCAATAGTGGTGGCATCCATTTCCCCCTGTCAGTATAGCGAGTAATTCACCAATATAACGGAAGCGGGTCACAGGAGACAAGGCTGGATGCAGAAAAGCCGTTCGGGGTCAGTATCTGGGCTCGGAGCGTTCAAGGCGGGTGACTGCCAGCTGCATAAAGCTGTTGGCATTTGGCGGTTCGTTGGTGACCGGGGCAACGACAGCCGAGGTCCAGGGAATCCGTTGTTCCGGGAAAGTGTCGCGCAGGCTGGCGATAATGCGATCAAGCAGTTCCGCTGCGCGCTCACTTGGTGTTTCCGGCAGCAGAATGGCCAGGCGCTGCCGCTGGTAACGACAGAGCAGATCGGACGACCTGATCTGGCTCTTGATTGCCCGGCTTACCCTCACCAGGAAAGGTTCAAGAAGCTCATCATCCATGTCGTGTCGATGCTTCAGCTGTGGTTCAATAAGCAGGAGACTGACCGGGCGTCCAGTCAGGTTGCTGCGCGATAATTCCTTGTCGAGAAAGCTGTCGAAATAAAAGCGGCTGTAAATTTTTTGTTCCGCTTCAACCTGCTTATTTACCCCACTAGCGGGTGGCGGAGGGCTCTCCAGCGGGGTCTTCAGGAGCGATTCAATAACGTCGGCCAGGTTGCTGGCATCGGTATCATGTTCAAGATAACAGCTGCCCGCCGGCAGACGCAGGCACACCTCGGATTTCCTGTCGGTAAAGCAGAGCAGGCGACATAACCCGCCGCGGACCAGATCGGCCCAGGGGGGGAGCTGTTGCGGGGAAAATTCAAGTTCACAACAGATCAGATCAGTGGCGGTGGATTTTACCAGCGTTATCAATTCTTCCGCTGTAGAACAGAAGTAAAGGCGCTCAAAAATATTCAGCGCACTGATGCGTTGTCCAAGCTGCTGTCGGCGTGTTTCATCTGAGCTGAAAATAATGGTGGATCGTGACATGAGAATGTACCTGTTACAGCCGTCGGTCGATATAGGCGTTCGCGCGCAACTCTTCCTGCCACCGGCTGAAGCGCTGTTCACGTTTCTCGCGCCGGAGCTGTTTTTCAATGTCGGGTCTGGCGCGCTCAAATGCCAGTTCTTCTCCTGTACGGCGTTCATTGATGATAAACAGATGGAGCTGCTGGTTGAAGGCTGTCGGCTCACTGACGTCACCGGTCGCTAGATTGTCGAGGGCCTGTTGCAGTGGGGGGGCGAGGTCGCTTACTACCAGTTCGCCCATAATGTCGCCGTCCGCCAGATCCTCAACCTCTTGCAAAACATCGTCGAAGCTGTCGCCGTCAAGGAGGCGCTGACGGCTTTTGTCGGCCTGTTCCTGAACACGTTGAAAAGCATCGCCGGTGCGATCCGTCGGCAACGGAAAACTGATCCGGCTGACGTGAAGCCGTGGCAGGGTATCAAACTGGTCAATATTTTCTTCAAAGTGGCGCCGCACCTCAGCGCTGGTGACCTGAGCCTGGTAATTGACCTCCTGATTCATCAGCTTGTAGCGGAGAATATCATTACGAATCTGCTCACGATAAGAGTCAAGGGTCATGCCCTCGGTTTTAAGCGCCAGCTCAAGAGCATCGCGATCAAGGTTGTTGCTGGACATGACGTCTTCGACAGCTGTTTCAATTTCCTGTTCGCTGACCCGCAGGTCGAGTTCGCGGGCGCGTTGCAGCAGCAGCTGGTCGTTAATCAGCTGTTCCAGGGCGCTTTGTCTCAGCTGTTGCTTGTCTGCTGCGTCAGAACGGCTGGCCATAATTGTTTCAACGGCCCGTTCAAGCTGGTAGGTGGTGATAATGTCAGCGTTGACAACGGCAGCTACCCTGGTGATGGTTTTGGCTTCAACACCGCCGGTGGCGACCGGCAGCAGAATCAGCAGGAACAGAATAATATGTTTCATCGTCATTTCCTTACATTTCTTTTTCAACCGCGTGCTGCTCCGGCAGAATCTGCTGCCAGTCAACCCGGATGGTTGTCTTGTTACGCAGATCGGTGATCCACTGTTGAAACAAAGTTTCCTCCTGGTGGTCATAGAGAAGCTCTGTAATTTCTTCCCTGACGGCGGCAAAGGGGCGCAGACCGGCACGGCGCTTGCGATCCACCATGAGCAGGTGAAATCCGTAAGGGCTGGCCACCGGCTTGCTGACCTGGCGCAGGGGCAGTGAAAAAATCACCTCGTCAAATTCAGGGGGGAGTTGCCCCGCGGGAAAATAGCCCAGTTGCCCACCATCCTTACTGTCGGGAGAAAGGGAGTGCTGTTTGGCAAGGGTGGCGAAATCTGCACCATCCTGCAAGTGTTTTTTTATTTCCAGAGCGGCATCCCTGCTGGAAAAAAGCATCTGGTGGACACGAACCTCCGTCGGGCGGCGGAATTCCTCCTTGTGATTGTGATAATAGGCCTCAATGTCAGCGTCTGAAATCTCAATCCGGGGGGTAACGACAGCATCCATGAGCTTGGTAACAAGTAGTTGAAAGGTCAGTACGTCCCGCCACAGCTGCGGATTTTTGCCGGACTCCTGTAGGTGCTCTTCCAGATCAACACGGCTGTCGCTGCCGCGGATGCCGGCAAGGGCTTCATCCATTTCGTCGGGAGACAGGCGGATATCGAGCCTGGCGGCTTCAGCAAGGATCAGTTCACGGTCAATCAGCTGCGCAATTAACTGTTGTTGCAGAAGAAATGTTTCCTGTGGGGACAGTTTGTCGAGATCAGGATAATTCATCCGCATGTGACGGTTGAACTGCTCCAGGGTCAGGGTGCGCTCTCCGACCACGATCAATGGCGTGGCGGATGATGGGGCCTGGTCCTGGATAGCGTCAGTTGAAACGTTTTCCTGGCAGGCAAACAGACCGACAGTGATGATCAGTGTCAGCAGGCAACGATGAAATCCGGACAGTTTAATCCTCCATGGGTGCTTGTTCGTGCTGGCAGAAAAATAACATGATTCACTTTGAAAATCAGTATTTTTGTTGTGATCGGGGTGGATCACAACAGCTGTTGCAGTTCCTTGCGGGTACGGACCAGCAATTCAACCGGACCTTGTCGACCGATGTCGATGGAGAGGCGGTAATCGTTACCGAGGCGGTAGCGTTCCGGCTGTTCGGTAATCAGCTGCCGGATCTGTTCAGGAGAAACCGGCGTCGCGGCGTGAAACAGCAGGATCAGGCGTTTGCCGTCATATTCAAGCAGTTCAATCCATAAGCGTTTCAGCAGGGTGCGGATGCGCATGGCCCCGACAAGGGTTTCAGCAGCAGCGGGGAGCTCACCAAAGCGATCACGCAGTTCGTCCACCAGGTCAAAGAGCATGTCTTCTTCCTCGACGGTGGCCATACGCTGGTACAGTTGCAGGCGCTGATTGGGATCGGGAACATAGGTTTCCGGCAGGTATGCCGAGAGACCGAGGCGGATTTCCGGATCGATTTGTTCCTGGCGTTCATTGCCACGCAGGCGGTCGATCGTTTCCTCAAGGAGTTCCGTGTACATTTCGAAGCCAATGGCGGCAATCGGACCGGATTGTTTACCGCCGAGCAGATCACCGGCACCGCGTAATTCGAGATCGTGGCTGGCAATGCGGAAACCGGCGCCAAGTTCGGTCAGTTCCTGCAGAATTCGCAGGCGCTCCCGGGCCTCTCGGGTCAGGGCCGCCTCGCCGGGGATCAGCAGATAGGCGTAGGCACGACGATCGCTGCGGCCGACGCGGCCGCGCAGCTGGTAGAGCTGGGAAAGACCGAAATGATCGGCATGATTGATGATCATGGTGTTGGCCCGGGGAATATCAAGCCCATTTTCGATGATGGTAGAAGCCAGCAGCAGGTTGCTTTTGCCGCTGACAAAATCGAGCATTACCTGCTCCAGCTCTTTTTCCGGCATCTGTCCGTGACCGACGGCGATGGTTGCTTCGGGGACGATCCGCCGTAGCTGTTCCGCCATTGCAGCAATGCTCTGAACCCGATTGTGAACAAAATAAACCTGACCGCCGCGCCGCAGTTCACGCAGGATCGCCTGGCGAATCAGATTCTCTTCAAAGCGGGTGACATAGGTGCGGATCGCCAGGCGGTCGACAGGAGCGGTTTCGATGACCGACAGGTCGCGCAGACCGCTCAAGCTCATGTGCAGGGTCCGGGGAATGGGTGTGGCGGACAGGGTAAGGATGTCGACTTCAGCGCGGAGCTGTTTGAGTTTTTCTTTGTGGCCAACGCCAAAACGCTGTTCCTCGTCGACAATCAGCAGGCCAAGATCCTTGAAGTGGACATCACGTTGCAACAGGCGGTGAGTGCCGATAAGAATATCAACTTTGCCGGCCGCCACCGCCTCAAGGGTCTGGCGATTCCTGGCTGTGGTTCTGAAGCGGGACAGCATATCGACCCGGATCGGAAAGTTTTCCAGTCGTTGACAGAAACTTTCCCAGTGCTGGCGAGCCAGCACCGTTGTCGGCACCAGCACGGCAACCTGTTTATTGTCCAATACAGCTTTTACCGCAGCGCGCATGGCAACTTCGGTTTTGCCATAGCCGACATCACCACAGACCAGGCGATCCATGGGCTTGGCTGATTGCATATCCTTGAGGGTGTCATTGATCGCCTGGAGTTGATCGATTGTCTCTTCGTGGGGAAAGGTTGCCTCAAATTCACGAAAGAGGGTGTCAGGCGCGGAAAAGGCAAACCCCTGGCGCAATTCTCGTTTCGCATACAGCTCAAGGAGCTGGCGCGCCAGTTCTTCTACGGCAGCACGGGCCCTGATTTTGGCTTTTTCCCATCCCTGTCCACCCATTTTATCGAGCCTTGGGGATTGTCCTTCGGCGCTGACATATTTCTGGATTTTTCCGATCCGTTCAACCGGCAGATAAAGGGTGTCACTGCCGGCATACTGGAGGTGAAGAAAATCCCCGGCGATGTCGTCGGTCTGCAGATGGATGAGGCCTCGGTAGCGCCCTACCCCATGATCGGTATGGACGATGTAATCATTTTCCTTGAGTTCGGCCAGGCTGCTCAGTAACTGGCGGGCGCGGCCGGCTCCGCTCCGGCGCCGATGGCTGCGCCGACCGAAAATATCCTCTTCGCTGATCAGGGCGAGTTTGTCATCAGGAAGACAGAAGCCGGCACTGATAGTGCCGATGGTCAGACGGATTTGTCCCGGCTGCAGCCCATCGAAATGCTTGTTCCGCTCAATCTCGATGTGAATATCGTGGTTACCGAGTAACTCCTGTAACCGTTCGGCCTGGCCCTGTTGGCGGCAGACCAGCAGGGTGCGCCAGTTATCACGGCGGGCCTGATACAGATGTTCCAGCAACGGCTCAAGGCCGTCCTGACCGCCTGTGGGTTTGGCACGCAGGTGATCGTTGCCGAAACAGTTGAAAAAAAAGCGCTGCCGCTGATCTTCAAGTTGGAGCAGATGTAACGACGACAGCTCGATCCGCTTCGAAGTCTCCAGTATTCGACCAACTTCATCCGGCTCAAGGTAGAGAGACTGGCGCGCTGCGTGGGGAACCTGCTTTTCAAGCATGCGTTCTTCGCCTGCTCTGATATCCTGCTGAAACTGATCACTTTCCTGTTCCAGTGCCGGAGGCTCGAGAAGGATGAGCCGGTAATCGTCAAAATAGGCACTGACGGGATCCAGCTCAGGGTAGTTCAGGGGGAGCAGAAAGGCGCGACCGGGGGCGAGAATCCCCTCGCGTAGCTCAGTCATGATTGCTTCCCGTTCGGCCCGGGGGATCGACAGTTCATCGCAACGTGTTTTTAGCTTGTGGGCCAGGGTTTCAAGAAAAGGACCATGCAGAATCATCTCTCGGGCCGGAATCAGGGTGACCGCATCCCGGGTGGTTTTTTCCGAGCGCTGGGTTGCCGGATCAAAAGGGCGGATTTTTTCCACATAGTCCCCGTAAAAATCGATCCGGACCGGGGTCTGGCCATCTGCAGGAAAGATGTCAACCAAGTCACCGCGTACCGCAAAGGTGCCGCGATCCTCGACCAGCGAAACCGGCTGATAGCCGAGCTGAAGCAATGAGTCAAGCAGGGGCTGGCGCGGATATTCCTCGTCTGCCAACAGGGGCAGGGTCACTTGTGCCAGAACCTGGCGTGGCATCACTTTCTGTATCAGTGATTTTACCGGTAATACCAACGCTCTGAGTTGGCGGGCTTCCAGGGCCGCCAGGGTTGTCAGCCTGATGGCTTCAAGCTCCGCGTGTGGCGTCAGGGCATCATAAGGATTCATCTCCCAATGAGGAAGCAGGCCGATCTGATCGGGCTGAGGATGGAAAAAACAGAGGTCAGTGACCAGTTGGCGAGCCTGTTCCTGGGTTGGGCAGACAATAACGGCGAGTCCTTGCTGTTCATTCACCAGCCGGGACAGCAACAGGGCATCGGCCCCATCCCGTAGCCCGACTATATCAATGACGCGGGTCTGGTCGATGCCGGCATCCAGGCAGGTACGCAGGGTGGCGTGGCGAATCTGGGAATTATCAGTCTGGTTCATCATGGGGTGTCATCCAAAAAGGAACGGGCGTACCACTGGTACGCCCGAACGGCTTTTTCTGATCAATTGCCGCTGTCAGTCGCGGGGAACAGCCAGCATTCTTTCCAGCGCGGTCAATGCGCGCAGGCGTATCGGTTCCGGAACAGTGATGCGTGGTTCCAGCGTTTCAAGGCTTTTCAGAATATCTTCCAGACTGGTCAGTTTCATATTGGGGCAGATCAGTCCACGGCTGGGTATAATGAAGGTTTTATCCGGATTCTCTTTACGCAGTCGCCAGAGGATTCCTTCTTCGGTGCCGACAATGAAGGTTTTTGCCGGATTGTTGCGGGCAAATTCGTACATACCACTGGTTGAACAGATATGGTCTGCCAGTTCGAGAATTTCCGGGCGACATTCAGGGTGGGCCATGAACAGAGCGTCAGGATGATCCGCCTTGGCCTGGATGATTTCTTCGATTTTCAGGCGGTCATGGGTTGGGCAGTAACCCTCCCAGAAGATATATTCCTTGTCCGGAACCCGGCGGGCAATGTAGCGTCCGAGATTGCGGTCGGGAACCATCAGCAACTTTTTGGCCGGCAGGGAGCGGGTGACGCTGATGGCGTTGGAACTGGTACAGCAGATATCGCTCTCGGCCTTGACGGCGGCACTGGAGTTGACGTAGGTGACTACCGTGGCATCAGGATGCTGCTCCTTGAGCATTTGCAAGCTCTCCGCGGTGACCATGTCGGCCATCGGACAGCCGGAGTCGGGGCGTGGCAACAGTACAGTTTTTTGCGGAGCCAGAATGGCAGCGCTTTCGGCCATGAAATGAACGCCACAGTAGACAATCACCTCACAGTCGGTCTTTGCCGCTTCCAGTGACAGGGCCAGGGAGTCTCCGGTGATATCGGCAACTTCCTGCACCTCGTCACGTTGATAATTATGAGCAATCAGAAGCGCGTTGCGCTCTCGGGCCAACTTGCGGATCTGTTGTTGCAAAGCGTCTTGATTCATTATCTTTTTACCTTTTTTGAAGGGCGAAAATGAGTCGGATGATAGATCAAACCCCCTGATATGTCAATTGTTTCACCTTTTTGCTGGGCGCTTGACAGGTGAAACGCAAGGGGATATTCTCGCCACGATAGCGGTCATTTCAAGTCCGTGGCCCTGGATTTTTTTCCTTTAATAACAGTCACCTGCGCTGCTCAGGCACAAATGTACAGTGGCGTTGCGACGAAAGGTCAATCAATATGTTCGGAATCGGGATGACGGAAATGATTCTTATCGCCGCCCTGGCGCTGGTTGTCCTGGGTCCGAAAAAACTTCCTGACCTGGCTCGGTCCATCGGCAAAGGGTTTGCCGAATTCAAACGGGCCACCAATGAGCTCAAATCTGCTATCGATCTGGAAACCGAAAAAGAAGAAGATCGTTACAAGGCAGAGTTAAGAGAAAAATATAAAGAAAAGGCTGCCCGCTTACGGGCTGAAAAGGCTGCCGAGGTGGCTGCCTCGAGTGCGGAAGCGGAGGAACAGCAGGAAGGGTCGGCTGCGGAAGAACGCCCTGAATCCGATATGGGTGAAGCACCACAACCGGAAGAGAAGGAGAAAACACCCCATGTCTGATGGAATGGCGATCACGGATCACCTGGCGGAACTCAGAAAACGCCTCATGTATGCAGCAGTATCGTGGCTGGTGGCCTTTCTCGGTTGTTATGCTTTTGGTGAGCGACTCTTTGAGGAGATCGCCCAACCGGTCCGCAATGCCTTGCCGGAGGGCAGTTCGCTGGTTTTTATCAATGCAACGGAGCCGTTTTTCACTATTCTCAAGGTTTCTGCCCTGGCCGGCCTGGTGGTTGCCTTTCCGATCATTATCTGGCAGGTGTGGATGTTCATAGCGCCGGGACTTTACGGACATGAAAAACGCCTGGCCATCCCCTTTGTCCTGGCCAGTTCCCTGTGTTTCGGCTTGGGTACCTACTTTGGCTTTTCCCTGGTGTTCCCGGAAATTTTTTCTTTTCTGGTAAATTACGGCACCTCTGTGAGCGGCGTCGAAGCGATGCTCTCTATGGGCGCCTATCTGACCCTGGCAACACGCCTGCTGATTGCCTTCGGTCTGGTATTTGAGTTGCCGATTGTTATCTTCTTTCTTGCCCGTATGGGGGTTGTCGACCACATCTGGCTGGCAAAAAATCGAAAATATTCCCTCCTGGTGGCGTTTGTCATCGGTGCTACCCTGACCCCTCCCGATCTGATTTCTCAGGTTTCCATCGCGGTTCCTTTTGTCGTCCTTTACGAGGTCGGGATCATTGTTGCCCGCTTGTTCGGTAAGAAAAAAGCTCTGGCAGAAGGGTTGGATGAGGAGGCGGATACGGATAAAGATTAGGTCTGTGGTTGTAAAGTACAGGAACCTGTTACCGGTGGATAATCCACAATGCGTCTGACCATCAAAATTACCCTGGCGATTCTTCTCGGTGTTGTACTGATCTTTTCCGTTTACAGCTATCTGTCGATTCAGCGCGAGCGTGAACAGCTCAAACGTAATCTCAGTCGCGAGGCACGTCA
This sequence comes from Pelovirga sp., assembly GCA_041686715.1. Lineage (GTDB taxonomy): Bacteria > Desulfobacterota > Desulfuromonadia > Desulfuromonadales > Geopsychrobacteraceae > Pelovirga. Next base: position 32,878 of record JAWLDI010000004.1, on the reverse strand, counting down.
TATTGGTGAAAGTTTGCGGGTTATTGTCACCGAGTTGTGGCAACAGCGCGGCGAAGATGAAGCTCTCGGCTTTCTGGTACGTGCCAACCAGGGATATTCAGAAACGCAGGTACGCTGGGTCTGGGTTGTTGAAGATCCACCAGCACTGTATACGCCGCGTGTCCCCTTGTCTCATCTGGACAGACTGGGGCTTGAAGAAACGGTGACCCTGATGGCCGCTTCCGATGAAGGTCATGATTTTCTGTTGACCTATCTGCCGGTGTTAACACCTTCCGGGCGTGTTGGTGCGATCGAACTGTCCGAATCGATGGAGGAGATGCATGATTATGTGCAGGAAAGTTTACGTCGTTCCGCCATTGTTATCGGGGCACTGATCGTTTCCGGGCTCGCGTTGATGACGGTGCTCGGTAGCATCTGGGTCGGCCGCCCCATGCGTAAATTACGGGCCCAGGCGGAACGGATCGGAACCGGTGATTTTTCCACCAGCATCAATCTCAGCGGCAGTGACGAGTTTTCAGAGCTGTCGAATACCATTGAGCGTATGCGCGGACAACTGGCCCAGGCCCGTGATGCCGAGCAGGCGGCCAACGCTGCCAAGATCGAGGCCCTGGAAAAACTGCGCCACACGGAGCGTCTGGCAACTCTCGGACAATTATCGGCGGGAATGGCCCATGAACTGGGCACCCCCCTGAATGTTATTGCCGGGCGAGCCAAATTGATCAGCCGCGAAGGGATGGCGACGGAAGACATCAGCCGCTCGGCGGGTATTATCCATGACCAGGCGCAACGTATGACGGGCATTATGCAGCAACTGCTCAGTTTTGCCCGTCGCGGTGAAGCGCGCAAGCAGCGGATAGATTTAAATCTGGTGCTGCGCGCTGTTCTTCCCCTGCTGGAGCCGACCCTGCACAAGCAGAAGGTCGATTTGCAGATTGAAGAAACAACGCAGGAGCTGGTTGTCTGTGCTGATTCAGCGCAGTTGCAGCAGGTTCTGCTGAATCTGATTCTCAACGGTATTCATGCCATGCCGGATGGCGGCAACATGACCCTATCTAGTTGGCCTGCTACTGATGTTTGTGTCCCCGAGAAAGTGGAAAATCCGGATCAATCCTGGATCTGCCTGCAGGTAACTGATGAGGGAACCGGCATGGAACCGGAAGTACAACAGCGGATGTTTGATCCTTTCTTTACCACCAAAGAAGTCGGCCAGGGGACCGGTTTGGGCCTCTCTATAGCATATGGAATCATTCAGGAACATGGCGGCTGGATCGATGTCGACAGCTCTCCCGGTAAAGGCAGCAACATCCGTGTTTATCTGCCGGCCATGTGTCGGGAGGATGCTCTATGAGTCTGGCAAGTCTGCCCGGCCGTATTCTTATCGTTGATGATGATCCGGCCCTCTGTGATCTTCTCTGTGAGGATCTGCAGCATCGCGGTCACCAGGTGTGGACGGCCCTCAAGGTGGCTGCAGCACGCGAGTTGTTACAACAACAGGACGTTGATATCGTCCTGACAGACTTGAACCTGCCGGAAGTGAGCGGGATCGACTTCTGTGCCGAACTGCATCAGCAACGCCCTGATCTGCCGGTCATCATCATGACCGCTTTCGGCAGCCTCGATACCGCCATTGCTGCCTTACGGGCCGGTGCCTACGACTTTGTTACCAAACCGGTTGACCTCGACCTGCTCAGCATCTCTCTTGATCGTGGCTTGCAACACCGCCACCTGCAGGAGACGGTGCGGCTGCTCAAGGATCAGGTGCGGCGCCAGCAACCGGATGATGAGTTGCTGGGTGAAAGTCCGCCGATGGTGAATCTGAAACAGCAGATCAGCCGGATTGCCGGTCTTGACAGCTCGGTCCTGCTGGCTGGAGAGAGTGGCAGTGGTAAGGAACTGGTTGCCCGGTCACTGCATCGCCAGAGTCATCGGCGAGATGGCCCTTTTGTCGCCATCAACTGTGCGGCTTTGCCCGAAAGTCTGCTCGAAAGTGAACTGTTCGGGCATGTGCGCGGGGCTTTCACTGATGCTCGCGAGGCTCGCAAGGGGCTGTTTGTGGAAGCCTCCGGAGGCACCCTGCTTCTCGATGAAATTGCTGAACTGCCCCTGTCGCTGCAACCGAAACTCTTGCGGGTTCTTGAAGATCAGCAAGTTCGTCCGCTCGGAGGCAGTACGGAAATCGGATGTGATGTCAGATTGATAGCCGCCAGTCACCGAGATCTGGGGGGAGCTGTTGCGGCCGGACGTTTTCGTAGCGACCTCTATTACCGGCTTAATGTCATTCAGCTTGAATTGCCTCCGCTGCGGCACCGTGGGGATGATATTCTGCTGCTGGCGATGAAATTTGTTCAGCAGATCAGTCATCGCTTCGGCAAATCGGTTGCCGGTCTGGCACAACCGGCAGCGGCCTGTCTGCTGGCCTACTCCTGGCCTGGCAACGTGCGCGAGCTGCGTAATACTATTGAACGGGCAGTCGCTCTGACCCTGCACGATACGATCACCGTCGATGACCTTCCTGATGCCGTCCGCTATCCTGCCGGCGTCCCGCCGGTCCCTGCCACTCTGCTCGACGGCCAGACCATTCTGACTCTTGAGCAGATGGAACAGCGCTACATTCAGCAGGTTCTTGAACAGCTGGATGGTAATCGAACGCTGGCAGCGCGGTTGCTCGGTGTTGATCGTAAAACCCTCTACCGAAAACTCAAAGAGCATTAATCCTCATCTCTTCCAAGGTGGGGCATATTGCCTCATGGGGGCGTTATGCCCCACCTTGGTTATGGCTATCTCCCTGTAAATACATATTTTTTTTTGGCACGGCGTTTGCTTTTAAATAGCGCAGTTCATTCATGCTATTTCGGAGAAACTGCTAAAAAAAATGATGGAATCTGTCTGCCTTGACCTGACCCCTAAAATTCTGCTTGCTGAAGATGATGCGGAGCTGCGTGAGCTGCTTGCTCTGGTGCTGGAAGGTGCTGGTTATCAGGTCGCGCAATGCAGTGACGGTGAGCAACTGTTGGCCAGGCTTGAGGAGTGTGACCCCTTTCATCTGGTGATCAGCGATATCCGCATGCCCGGATTAAACGGTCTTGAAGTTCTTGCTCGACTACAGGGGCGTCTGCAACAGATCCCCTTTATCTGTATGACGGCCTTTGGAGACGCCCGGACTCATCATAAAGCACGGCGGCTGGGTGCTGCAGCTACTATTGACAAGCCTTTTGATCTGGATGAAATGATTGCGCTGACCAGGCATGTTTGTCTCCGGAAAAACCAACATTCAAGGAGTCGATCATGACGAATCGTAAAGTTTTTGGATTCTGGTTACTGCTGTTGTCGTTCTTGCTGCTGGGGAGTCCGGCGCTTATGGCGCAGGACACCGGGCTGGAAAGTCTGCGGGAGACCGGCGAGGCGTTTCGCAGTGTTGCGCGTGAGGTTTCCCCTGCAGTTGTCTATATCCAGGTCGAACAGGAAGTTCAGGCGCGCAGTCGCGATCCATGGACGCATCCCTTTGAGGGCAGTCCGTTCGGTGAAGAATTTTTTCGCCGTTTTTTTGGTGAACCTCCCCAGGGTGAAGCTCCGGACCGTCCTCGGCGCCGGACTACCGGCCAGGGCTCGGGTTTTCTGATTTCCGCCGATGGTTACATCATGACCAATAACCACGTTGTCGGCGATGCTGACAAGATTACTGTCCAATTTCAGGACGGACGCGAATTTGAGGCTGAACTGATCGGTGCTGATCCACCCACGGATGTTGCCCTGATAAGAATTGACGCCACGGAAGAGCTTCCCTATATCAAGCTGGGTGATTCCGATCACCTTGAGGTTGGTGACTGGGTTCTGGCATTCGGCAACCCTTTCGGTCTGTCCCACACCATGACCGCCGGAATTGTCAGTGCCATCGGGCGCAGTGGAATCGGCCTGACTGATTACGAAAATTTTATTCAGACTGACGCCGCCATCAATCCCGGAAATTCCGGAGGACCGCTTGTCAATCTGGATGGCGAAGCGGTCGGCATGAATACCGCCATTTTCAGTCGCAGTGGCGGTTACATGGGAATTGGTTTTGCCATACCGATCAACATGGCCAAAAACATTTACCTGCAATTGGCGGAACATGGCACCGTCACCCGCGGACGCATCGGGGTATACATACAGGACCTGACCAGAGAACTGGCCGAATCGTTTGAGATCGATCAACGTCAGGGAATCCTGGTATCGCAGGTAATGAAGGATTCAGCCGCAGAGAAAGGTGGCTTGCAGCAGGGGGATATCATCCTCAAGCTCAACGGCGAAGCCGTCGAGAATGTTGCTGCTTTCCGTAATCGGATTGCCATGACCCGGCCCGGAACTACGATTGAGCTGGAGATATTGCGCGAGGGCGGATTGCGTCAACACAAGATTGTGGTTGGTACGATGGAGGCCGAAACCGCTTCGCGTGAAGATGCTCCCGATACGGAGCCGGGCACTGATGAGCTGCCGCAACTGGGTTTGCGGCTGCAGAAACTGACTCCTGAGCTGGCCGAACAGTTCGGTTATCAGCCCGAAAGCGGTGTGCTGGTAGCAGCAGTTGAGCCGGGCTCCGGAGCGGCGCGAGCAGGAATAGAAAGCGGCGCTCTGATCGAAGAGGTAAACCGGAAAGATGTCACGGATCCCGAACAGGTGATTTCCCTGGTGTCGGAAAGCCAGAGAGACACGGTTCTGCTACTTGTCAGGCAGGGAGGGTCAAGTCGTTATATAGCTTTACGTTACAGATAGACATACCGACCGGCCAACGCTCTGCTCAGCAATGGTTAGTCGTCCATGTTTTCAATGAACGTTACCTCCTTACGTTCACTTTGGGGAATCAGCAGGATTCCCCTTTTTTTTATCCGGAATCTGAGCTAAAAGCAAATAAGCCGGGTTTGCAGTATGCGGGGGGATTCGTTAGAATCCTGTGCAGATCTATTCAATGAGACGGGAGCCTGCCAATGAAATTCAAAGTGCTTGTCTTTTTTATTCTGACCGCTCTGGTGCTGGCTTTTGTCTATCAGAACAGCACCCCGGTTATGCTTGAGTTTGTCCGCTGGCAGTATCCGGTCCCGCTGGCTTTGTTGCTGCTGTCTGTGTTGATCGCAGGAATCCTTCTTGGAATGCTGCTGGTGCTGAGGCGCCAGTCCTATAATAAAAAGAAAAAGACAGAAAAAGAATCTGGTCAGCAACCGCAGGCAAAGAAAAATACTGCCGCTGTGGCCACTGAGAAGGCGCCTGAACCTGAGCCTCAGGACAAGGCCGCTGCCACAGGCGAGCAGACGATAACCCAACCAACAGGAGAGCATCATGAGTCAAACAATTCTGATTACCGGGGCGACAGCAGGGTTCGGTAGTGCCTGCGCGCGCCTGTTTGCCCGACAGGGCTGGAGACTGATACTGACGGGTCGGCGGACTGACCGGCTGCAGGCATTACAGCAGGAGCTTGGTGATGCAGTTGTTACCACTTTGACTGTGGATGTACGTGACCGTGAAGAGGTCTTCAGGCAGTTTGCCGATCTACCGGCGGTTGATGTCCTGCTCAACAATGCCGGTCTGGCCCTGGGGCTGGAACCGGCCTGGGATGTCAACATTGACGACTGGGATACCATGATAGACACCAACATCAAAGGGTTAACCTATTGTACCCGGGTCATTTTGCCGAAAATGGTTGAAAAAAACAGTGGTCATGTGATCAATATCGGTTCAACCGCGGGCAGCTGGCCCTATCCCGGTGGCAATGTTTACGGAGGCACCAAAGCGTTTGTCGAGCAATTCAGCCGTAACCTGCGAGCAGATTTGCATGGAACCGCTGTGCGTGTAACCTATATAGCTCCGGGCATGGCCGAGAGTGAGTTTTCCGAGGTTCGGTTCAAGGGCGACAAGGAAAAAGCGGCACAGGTCTATCGCGGCACCCAACCCCTGAAACCGGAAGATATTGCCGACACAGTTTACTGGGCTGTGGACCGGCCCGCTCATGTCAATATCAATGCCATTGAACTGATGCCGGTTCAACAGAGCTGGAACGCTCTGGCTGTACATCGTGAATAAAAATTTCTAAAGCCAACCAGGCCGGTGGTCGACAGGTAGCGGGAGGGGCAGTTTTTTTTACTGCTTCAGTGAACGCGCCAACGCGACAGGAGATGAAGTGCCATGGCGGATTTACGCATCACCGATACCCAGGGTTATTTGCTCTATCGAGAGGTGGAGCCGGTGCAGCCATACCCGCGGATCGATCCCCAGCAGCCCCACGATGAGACTCCCCGGGGGCAGGATGACTCGCGGGGAAAGAAGGACGAAATGGCTCGCCGGCGGTTTGTTGCCATGCGGAGCCTTATTGATGGATTGAAAAAAATTGGTCGTATTGAGCGCATTGACTATCAATCGCTTATCAACGAATTAACCAAAAAAGGGATTACTGCTGCAGAGCAAGAATTATTCGACCTGCTGAGCGCTCAACAGATCCCACCGGAAGGGCTGGCTCGGCTGGCAGAGCAGATTCGTGAGCAGATGACGCGTGCCGATGTGAGTTTCGGTTCGTTGTTGACAGAAAAAAGCAATTTTCTGCCTTATTTCAGCAACGGGCTGGCAGCGGTTCAATTGTGCTATCGCGACCTCGAGTTACTGCCGGGTCAGGAAGGGCCGCTGTTGATTGACGCCATAGCCGGAGAAGGTTTGTACCGTTGTGCTACCGGATATCTGCAGGTTGAGTTTTATCCCCAGGTCAGAGCGCAATACGATTCCGCTCTTAATGTCGATATCCGTATCATGGTCGCGGCAGGCGAAAAGGATGAGGAAAATCGTCGTGCTATCCTTTTTGAACGCACCCCCGGAGTTTTTGCTCTTTATACCGACAAGCAGATCAGCCTGTCGATTTGAACGCCCTTAATTGATAGAATCAGTTGATCCCTGTGGCGCTGGTAAAGGTTACCACCCGTTCTTTTTGCTCTTTATAGCTACAGAATAAACTGAGAAAAACTGATTTTATGAATTTATCAGTGACCTCAGCGGCGCAGTGGTGAATATCCAGGTGTTAGAATAACCGGAACGGCTGGTCGTTAAGTTTAATCTCGCCATCATCATAAGAAAACAGTAACCGGAAACGATCCCCTTCCAGTCGACTTAAAAAACCGAGCTGAACCAGACCACCAAAAATCATCCGTAGTTCTTCTTCTTTAGTGCTGATATTGGCGGGGCTGCCCTGCATATGCTGCATGAGTTGGTTAATGCGGGCAAGAATAACCACATCAAAGTCGAGAAGCAGCTCCAGCTCAATCTGATCAAGCAATTGGTTGAAATCGGTGGTTGTCATACCTGGATGCAGGGTAGCATGGCCTGTCCCGTGTAACTGGCCGCCTGGCGTTGCCAGGGCAACCTCCTCCAGCAGCACAGTGGCGCCTGATTGCAACAAGGCGCGGTACGCCGGTAGAAAAATTTCCTCGTTCAGCTCATCGAAGCTGTTGTCATCGCCGCCGAGATGGTGGCGTAATCTGTTTCTTGCCGACATCAACGCCTCAATCACCCGGGTATCCAGGTCATTTAATGCAAGACCCATTTGTCCGTCTGTAACAATGCTGTCCCCCGCCTGCATACGGTTGAATGATACAGCGGAACGGGTACCATAACGCTGGTTCTGATCAAGGAAGTTCGTCCCGTCAATGTTCAGTCCGTTGATAACGAAAGAACGACCATCAGCGGTTGCCAGCGTCAGACTGTTGATGCGGGTGCGGTTTTCCCCGAGGGGAAACTGGGCGAGATTGTTCATGTCGGCAGAGCTGTTAATTCCGGCAATGATCAAACGACCAAACGCATCGTCAACGACAAGCAGCTGATCCAGGCTGATATCCCAGGAGCCTTCCGTGGCGGTGGCGTTCATGCGCAACTCGCCGGCAATACGGTCGATGGTGACTGTTCCGATATCGGTTTCCGCTGTTAGCTGCGGCAGTGACAGCCTGCTGCGAGCTGAGCCGGTGGGACCGACATCGGTGACAATGCGTAGTCCCTCGAGCAATGGGGAGGTAGTGGAGTCTGCCACCGGCGTGGTGATCATGGTAACTCCCCAGGCGTAGTGACGGATCAGATGGTGAAAGTCGTAACGACCCAGATCGGTCATATCGACAGTGGTAATCGCTTCAGCGGTAAAAAATCGCCGCTCATAGCTGACCAGTTCATTGGTGGTGTTAACCGGAGCATAGTAGTTGGAACGCTCCACCCACAGGGCAAAATATTCTTCCGCCTTGATGCTGCAATACCAGGTCAGGGCGAAAAGGGCGACGAGGGTGATGATCAGGGTGGGGGTCAGCAGTTTCTTCCACATAGGGGGATACCTTCCTGTTTGATAACTGATCAGCGGCGCAGATAGCTGGAGGCTTGTTGTCCCAGGGCCTTCCAGGTGCCGAGCAGGCCCAGTATCATGGTCAGGGCAATTCCCGTCAACAGGGTAAAGAGTACCGCAACCCCTTGAAGCTGAAATTCACTGTTCAGTGGACCCTCGAGAATGGCAAAGGCCGCCAGGGTACCGATGAACAGGCTGACCCCGCCGGTAATCAGGCCAAGCAGCAGAAATTCAGCAGCAAAGACCCGCAGAATGTCCTGGCGAGTGGATCCGCACACCTTGTAGATGACAGCATCACGAATACGGCGGTGTTGATCAGCAGAGATGGCGCCAACCAGTACCAGCAACCCTGTCAGCAGGGTCACCGCTGCCATGCCTTTGAAGACCCAGCCGATATGGTTCAGGGTCCGCGCGACATTAGCAAGGATTTCGCGCACCGATACGGCTGTGACGTTGGGGAAGGTGGTAGTGATCAGGCGGTAGAGTTCTTCTTCCTGGTCCGGCGGCAGATGGGCCGCCGCGAGAAAACTGTGGGGCGCCTGCTCCAGGGTGCCCGGGGCAAATATCAGGGCAAAATTGAGTTCCAGAGAAGACCAGTCGACTGTGCGCAGATTGGCGATTTCGGCGGTGATGGTGCGACCGAGAATACTGACGCTGATGGTGTCGCCGATGCCGACACCGAATCCTTCCGCCAGATCGCTGGTAATAGAAAGCAGCGGTGGTCCCTGGTAATCTTCCGGCCACCAGTCGCCGCCGGCGATCCGGGTCCCTGCCGGCAGCGACCCGGCGTAACTGAAAAAACGGTCGCCGCGAATCGCCCACCGAACTGACGGATCAATGGTTCGTTCCGCTACCGGGGTATCGTCAATAGCAGTAATACGCCCACGCAGGGTTGGTGATGCGGCAAAGGTGACGTCCCGGGAATAGTCAGTCAGCAAAGTACTGAACGGTTCAATCTGTGAAGGTTGCAGATCAAAAAAGAAAAAAGTCGGCGCCTTTTCCGGCAGGGTCGCGGTGACCAGACTGTTGAGATTACCCTGGATCTGGACGATCAACACCAGCACGGTCAAGCCGATACCCAAAGAAAAGACGATATTTCCCGCCGGTGAGCCGGGACTCTTCAGGCTGGTCAGGGCCAGGCGCAGTAACGGGCGTGTAGGCCTTGGTGCCATCCTGGTCAGCTTGATGACCAGGGCTGCAAGGAGATGGAAGAGCACAAAACAGACAGCGGCACCACAGATAAACCACAGGGCCAGGCGCTGGTCAGCGCTACTGAACAGGGCAACGGCGATGAGCATGATCGCTGTGATGACCATGGTGATGCACACCCCGGTGCCGATGGTTTTTTTGCGGGTTTCAACGTAACCGCGAAACAATAAGGCCGGCGGGATGCGACAGGCCGTTCCGAGTTCCTTGAGGGAAAACAGTAGCGCCGTTAACAGACCAAAGGTAGCGGCAACCAGCCATACTTTTGGGAAAAAATCAACAGCCAGCGGGAATGGCAGGAAATTTCCCAGCGTGGTACCGAGCACCCAGGGGACAGCGGCGCCACCGGTCAGCCCGATGAGGGTGGCAAGAGCACCGAGAAAGAGAACCTGCAACAGATACGTGGTAAAAATGAGGTTGCGGGAAGCGCCCAGAGATTTCATTGTGGCAATGTGGTTGACTTTGCCCCCGAGATAACCACGGACCGCGCCGGTAACCCCCAGACCGCCCAGCAGCAGGGCGCAGAGGCCCAGCAGGGTGAGGTTTGTTTCCATCCGATCGAGAAAATCACTGATGCGCGGGGAGGCCTGGCGCCAGGTACGCACACGCCAACCGGCGTCGGGAAAGCGGTTCTCTAGTTCCCGGCGGAAAACGTCGACCTGCTCGCGGTCGGCAAGTTTCAGGCGATAGTTATAATCGACCAGACTGCCCGGTTGCACCAGTCCGGTTTGCATCAATGCCGACCGGTCAATCATCACCCGTGGTCCGAGGGTAAAGGCACCAAAACTGCGATCCGGTTCGTTGATCAGCCGGGCGCGGATTTGAAACCGGGTTGATCCGAGCTCGATAAGATCGCCTACGGCCAGGTCAAAACGGTCGAGGAAGGCCGACTCAACCAGGGCGCCAGGCAGACCATTATATTCGGCAAACGCCTCGTCAAGCGGTTGCGGCGGATCGAGGAGGAGTTGGCCATAGAGGGGATAGAGATCATCTACCGCCTTGAGTTCGACCAGCTTGCGCTCCCCCGATGCTACTGCCAGGGCCATGGTGCGTAGCTGCAGGGTCCTGGAGAGGGTGGCGTTCTGTTGTAAAAATTCGAGCTGGGCGCTGTTTGCAGGGCGATGGGCGAGACGCAGCTCCAGGTCGCCGCCCAACAAAGCACCGGCATCATCGAGCAGGCCGGAGCGGGCTGCGGCACTGAAATTGCCGATGGCGGCGACAGCAAACACCCCGAGAAACAGGCAGGTGACAAAGACGCCGAAACCACGTAGACCGTTACGCAGTTCCCGCCGCATGAGCCGCAGGGATTGAGTAAGCAGGTCGATCATGAGGGGGAGTCTCCGGCTGAGACAAGCTGACCATCAGCAATATGGATCGTGCGACTGCAGCGTTCCGCAAGATTGGTGTCGTGGGTAATTAATACCAGGGATGTTCCCTTTTCCTGTTGCAGTGAAAACAACAGGTCCATCACCATCATACCGGTATCCTGGTCGAGGTTTCCGGTCGGTTCATCAGCGAGAATCAGCGCCGGCTCGGTAACAAAAGCGCGCGCCAGAGCGACACGCTGCTGCTCACCACCCGACAGTTCACCGGGAAAGTGGCCGCTGCGTTGGTCCAGGCCGGTGGCTTCAAGAGCTGCTGCCGCCCGGTCAAGGGCCGTGTCGTCACCGGCAAACTCCAGTGGCAGGGCGACATTTTCCAGCGCTGTCATGGTCGGAATCAGGTGAAACGACTGAAAAACGATGCCGATGTGAGCCCGGCGAAAACGTGCCAGGGTGTCTTCATCAAGCCCACTGAGGGTCGTGCCGGCAACCCTGATGGTGCCGTTGGTGGCCGGCTCCAGGCCGGCCAGGGCCATCAACAAAGTGGTTTTGCCGGCGCCGGATGGACCGACAATGCTGATGGTTTCGCCGGCTTCTACACGCAGGTCAATACCACGCAGGATATTGACCGGACCGGCGCCGCCGACTAGACTTAAGTGAAGGTCGTTAATTTCAATAATAGGATCAGGCATGAAAACTCCCGTTGGCTGGTTATTATTGCTCCTGCTACTGGCACCTTTCAGTTTTGCCGCCGCTGGACCGGCCACCATTCTGGTGGTGGGCGACAGCCTCACCGCCGGATATGGACTGGCCGCAGCTGAGGCCTTTCCAGCGCAGCTGGAACGGGCTTTGGTTGCTCAGGGGCATTCCGTTCGGGTGATCAATGCCGGGATCTCCGGTGACACCAGCGCTGGTGGCGCCGCGCGGCTGGAATGGAGCCTGGCTGATAACCCCGATCTGGTTATCCTGGCCCTGGGTGCTAACGATGCCCTGCGCGGCTTAAGCCCCGAGCAGACCCGTGCCAACCTGGCCACCATCATCACCCGCCTGCAGGAGCGGCAGATCAATGTATTATTGGCCGGGATGCTGGCGCCGCGCAATATGGGCGAGGGTTATTATAACAGTTTTGATAAAATCTATCCGGAATTGGCGCAGGAATTTTCCGTTCCCCTTTATCCGTTTTTTCTGGAAGGGGTGGCCGGCAAGCCGGAGCTCAATCTTGCCGATGGGATACATCCTAATGAGGCGGGGGTGCAGGTAATGGTGGCAGGGATCTTGCCGTTGGTGGTGGCAGAACTGTCATCATTGTGATACGACCAGATTCGAAGTTTCAGTTGACAAAAGATCCCCCTGACTGTCAATTTTCAGGCACCTGATGACTCACCACTTTATTTTCATGCTTATTGACCAGGAGGTTTTCCATGCACATATTCACCGATGGCTTTACCAGTGTGTCCCTGTCCAACGGCAACCTGCGTGTCAAGTTGGCGCAGAACGGCCCTGACAATGAACCGGTTGAGGTAGCTACCCTGATAGTCCCTGCCGCATCAGCGCCGAGCTTTGTCAACGGACTGGCCAACGCTCTGCAGAAGCTCGAAGAGCAGATCAAGTCCAAACAGTCCGAGATGGGAGTTGAAGGGTCGGCCAAGCCCAACTGATTGGGAAGTCTTTTTTTTAGTCCACGGAAAACACGGAAAGACACGGAAGGCAAGCCCCTATTAGTAAAAACATCAATCACCAAACTGGTTAAACCATGAAGTTGCTATTCTTATGGTTTTATTCGAGTTTTCCGAGTATTTCGTGCTTTCAGTGGACAACTGTTCTTCCCGGTTTTAAGGCAACCAGCGTAAGCGTGGTTTGCGGGCGGCGGTGACTTCGTCGAGACGGCGTCGCCGGGCGCGGGTCGGGGCCTGTTTGAGCTTATCGGGATCCTGCTCGGCTTCAGCGGCAATGGCGAGCATCGCGTCACAGAAATCATCAAGGGTCTGTTTGCTCTCAGTTTCTGTCGGTTCGATCATCAGGGCCCCCGCTACCACCAGAGGGAAGTAGATGGTCGGCGGATGGAAGCCGTAATCGATCAGGCGTTTGGCGACATCAAGGGTCCGACAGCCGCCTCCCAGATTCTCTTCGGAAAATACCACCTCATGCAGTGAACGTTCTTTAAAAGGCAGGGCATAAGCCCCCTCCAGCCGGGCACGGATATAGTTAGCGTTGAGCACTGCCAGTTCCGTAGCTTTTTTCAGTCCGTTGCCGCCCATGGCGAGAATATAGCTGTAAGCGCGTACCAGAATGCCGAAATGTCCATAAAATGATTTTACTCGGCCAATCGACTGGGGGCGTTCATAATCAAAATGGTAGTCGTCCCCTTCCTTAATAATCACCGGTAGCGGCAAAAACGGGATCAGCTTCTCTGCAACACCAACCGGGCCGGCACCGGGTCCCCCACCACCATGGGGGGTAGAAAAGGTTTTGTGCAGGTTGAAGTGCATGACATCGATACCCAGATCTCCAGGACGGCTGATCCCCATCAGGGCATTGAGGTTGGCCCCGTCGCAATAGACCAGTCCCCCTTGTTCATGAACCAGATCGCAGATAGCGCGGATGTCCGCCTCAAATAGCCCCAAGGTGTTGGGGTTGGTGATCATCAAAGCGGCAACCTCATCGGACATAACGGCGGCAACAGCGTCGCGGCCGAGGATGCCGGTGGATGAAACGGGCATGACTTCATAGCCGCAGAGAGATGCCGTGGCGGGATTGGTGCCGTGGGCGGTATCGGGAATGATGACCTTGGTGCGTTTGCTGCCGCGGGCTTCATGCCAGGCGCGGATCATCAGCATCCCGGTCAGTTCCCCCTGGGCGCCGGCTGCCGGTTGCAGAGAGATAGCCGGAAAACCGGAGACTTCGGTCAATGCTTGTTCGAGCCGATACATGAGCTCCAACGCCCCCTGATTGAGAGCCTCCGGTGTCTGGGGGTGAATCTCGGCAAAGCCGGGCAACCGTGCCGCCACTTCGTTGACCTTGGGGTTGTATTTCATAGTGCAGCTGCCCAGGGGGTAGAAGCCGCTGTCAACACCGTAATTCCAGGTTGACAATCGAGTGTAGTGACGGATGACATCGACTTCTGACAGCTCGGGAAAATCAGTGATGTCATCGCGCAGCAGATCGGCCGGGGGCGCAGACTGTGGCACCTCAGTATCAGGAAGGCTGTAGCCGATGCGTCCCGGCTGCGACTGCTCAAACAACAGGGGTTCATCAAGAACCAGTCCACGGGAATCGGTTGGTATCATCATTTTTCTCCTGCCAGGGCGGTCAGCAGTTGCTCCATCTGCTTCCTGCTGTTTTGTTCGGTGACACAGACCAGCAGACCGCTTTCGAGCCCGGGGTAATCACGGCCAATGGCCACGCCGGCGAGAATCTGCTGTTGTTCCAGTCTTTTCTTCAGATCGGCAACCGGTTCCCGGCAGGTCACCACGAACTCGTTGAATACCGGTGTGCTGAAGGGGAGGGCAAAGCCGTCAAGGGTGGAAATCTGCTCGCGCAGCCAGTTGGCACGTGCATAGTTGATGTCAGCCAGTTTGCGTAATCCCTGTTTGCCGTGCAGGGCCAGGTAGATGGAGACCATCAGGGCGCACATTCCCTGGTTGGAGCAGATATTGGAAGTGGCTTTTTCGCGACGGATATGCTGCTCACGGGTGGCCAGGGTCAGTACAAAGCTGCGGTTGCCGTCCAAATCACGGGTTTCTCCCACCAGACGCCCGGGGAGCAGGCGCATGTCTTTTTCGCGCACGGCAAAGAAACCGATACCCGGGCCACCGTAGGACAGGGGCAGACCAAAGCTCTGCCCGTCACCGACAACAATATCGGCGCCGAGTTCCCCGGGGGATTTGTAGAGAGCCAGGGCCAGGGGTTCGGCGACGGCGGTAATCAGCCGGGCGTCAACGGTATGGACTCTGGCCGCCAGTTCGGAAAGAGGCTCGATACAGCCGAAATAGTTCGGGTAGCCGACTACCAGTGCGGCGACGCGCTCATCAAGGAGCTGTTCGACCTGCTCGAGGGGCGTTGTTCCGTTATCCGTTTCAACAGCAATCAGCTCGACGTCGAGATAGCGACAGTACGTGGCGATGGTCTGCCGGTAATGGGGGTGCAACGTTTTACAAATAAGCACGCGGTTACGTTTTTTCGCCGCCCGGACCGCCAGCAGTACCGCTTCGGCGCAGGCTGAGGCGCCATCGTACATGGAGGCGTTAGCCATATCCATGCCGGTCAGCTGACAGATCATGGTCTGGAATTCAAAAATCCCCTGCAGGGTTCCCTGACTGATCTCCGGTTGATAGGGGGTGTAGGCGGTATAAAACTCGCTGCGACTGACCAGATGGTCTATCACCGCCGGAATAAAATGGTTATAGGCTCCACCCCCAAGGAAGGAACTCCAGTCGGACACCTGGGCGTTTTTTGCCGCCAACTGTTGCAACTGTGCCAGGATGTCGACCTCAGCCAGCCCCGGCGGGAGGTCGATGGGGCGCGACAGACGACAATCTGCCGGAATACCGGAAAACAGAGCTTCTTTATCGGCGATACCGATGGTCGCAAGCATCTGTTGTATATCCGTGTTGGTGTGCGGCAGGTAGCGCATGGGACTCCTTTCAACGTGAAAACAGCTCGCAGGTCCACGCAAAACACGAAAAAGCACGGAAAAATCGGAGCATTTTTAAATAACAGCTTTTTTCAGGGTCAACTCCCGCGAGGGGCAGCATGCTCTTCTCTTTTGATCAGTCTTCTTTAATCAGCTCCTGATAGGTGTCAGCGTCCAGTAGATCATCGAGTTCTTCGGGATTACTCAGACGCATTTTGATGAGCCATCCGTCTTCGTAGGGGGAGGTGTTGAGGGTCTCCGGAGCATCCGGAAGCTCTTCATTGATTTCAATAACCTCACCACTCAGGGGGGAATAGATATCAGAAACGGCTTTGACCGATTCGACGACACCAAATGGTTTGCCGGCCTCAAGCTCGTCACCAACCTCCGGCAGTTCGACAAAGACGACGTCTCCTAGCTGGTTCTGGGCAAAATCGCTGATGCCGATGGTGGCGATGTCAGCTTCAATGGTGATCCATTCATGTTCTTCGGTGTATTTCAATTCGTCGGGAAAATCCATCATCTCCTCCTTTGGTGAAATCAGTACCTGGCGGGATATCTGATTGTTGAAATTGTTACGTCTGTTAATTTGATTTTGTTGTACAATCTGGATCCTGCGCCGTTGCGCAGGATGACTCAGGCCTCTGTAGCAGCCTCTGCTGATATTGTGCGCGGAACAAAGCGCAGTCGCAGAATCCATATCCTGTTTTGCGTCAGGGAGATCACCAGGCTGGCCTATTGCACAAAAGGCAAGGACACTTTTTCGGCATCCTTGGCAATGCCTCGAATCTCAATCTGCCATGATTGATCGTCCGTTGCGGTCTGTTTATCAACCAGGGCGAGGGCGATTCCCTGTTTCAATGTCGGTGAACTGGTGCCGCTGGTGACAAAGCCGACCTTGTTGCCATTACCCAATACCGGATACCCCTGCCGAGGCACGCCGGGAACCGTTAACCTAAGGCCGATCAACCGGCGCGGGATGCCGAGTTGGCGGGCTTTTAGCAATGCCGACCGGCCGACAAAATCTCCTTTATCGAGTTTGGTGATCCAGCCCAGACGCGCTTCCAGAGGCAGAATGTCTGCTGAAATCTCATGGCCGTAAAGGGCGTAGGCTTTTTCCAGACGCAAGGTATCGCGTGCACCGAGGCCGCAAGGGAGCAGCCCATGGGGGGTGCCGGATTCAAGTAATGCCTGCCACAACGCTTCAGCAGAATCTGCCGGGCAAAACAGCTCAAAACCCTCTTCGCCAGTATAACCGGTGCGGGAAATCAGCAGATCAATGCCGGCGACAGTGGCCCTGATAAAGTTGAAGGATGCAAGATGATCCAGATTGACGGAAGTCAGTGGCGACAGAATGGTCTGTGCAATTGGCCCTTGCAGGGCAAGCAGCCCGTATTTGTCGCTGTCGTCGGTTAGCGCCAGGTCGGGATAATTGTCGGCATTACCCAGGGACTGCAACCAGGCAAGATCCTTAGCGGTGTTGGCGGCATTAACGCAGAGCAGGAAATGTTCTGCAGTAAAACGGTAAAGGGTCAGGTCGTCGACTACCCCCCCGTGCTCATAGCACATAGCGGTATATTGAACCTGTCCGTCGCCGAGCCTGGTCAGATCGTTGGTGGTAACATACTGAAGAAAATCTACAGCGCTGCGTCCACAGACCGCAATTTCACCCATGTGTGATACATCAAACAAGCCTGCTGCGGTTCTGACCGACTGGTGTTCTGCGATCACACCGGTATACTGCACCGGCATCTCCCAGCCACCAAAATCAACCATTCGTGCCCGCAGTTCACGATGTCGGAGGTTCAGGGAGGTTTTTTTCATGGTGTTGCTCCAGGGGTCGTTGGCAAGAAGCAAAGGCTGACAGTTTTCTTTTAGCAAAAGTAGCAGTGCATGTACATGGTGAATGTCATCAGGATAACATGCTGCCATTGCTGTTGACCCTGGTAGGGCAAGGGATTATTATGAGAAGTTGTCCCTTGAACAGGCATGATTAATAATAGTTGGTGCCGGCATTGAGTCCGGATGGAGAAAAATAAAATGTCAGTCCGTGAAATATTGCATTATCCTGATCCGCTGCTGAAAAAAAAATCAGTGCCGGTAACAGCTTTTGATGAAGCCCTGAAACAGTTGGCGCAGGACATGGTTGAGACCATGTATGATGCCCCCGGGGTCGGGCTGGCGGCACCCCAGGTCGGTGAGTTGTTGCGCCTGATTGTTCTTGACTGTAGCGGAGCTGACGAGCCGGCCGATCTGCTGATTGCTGCCAATCCGGAGATTATTGCCGCCGCCGGGGAATCTTACGAAGAAGAAGGCTGTCTGTCGGTTCCCGGCTTCTGTACCCCGGTGAAACGCCATCAGGAAGTTACCCTGCGTTATCAGGATGCCACCGGACAGACCCATGAGCGACATGCCGAGGGGTTGCTGGCGGTTGGCATTCAACATGAAATCGATCACCTTGACGGGATTTTGTTTGTCGATCGTCTGTCACCACTGAAGAGATCCATCTTCAAGAAAAAATATCTGAAAATGCTCCAGGAACGGGAAGTCGCACATGAGGCCTGAGCAGATACGCACTGTTTTTATGGGCACCCCGGAGTTTGCCCTGCCGACCTTGCAGGGGCTGCTTGATGCCGGCGTCAATCTGGTCGGAGTCTATACCCAGCCTGATCGTCCGAAAGGCCGCGGCAAAAAAATGGCAGCGTCACCGGTCAAGGAGCTCGCCCTTACCCACCAGGTGCCGGTATTTCAGCCGGAGCGTCTACGTAAACCAGAAGCGGTGGAGGAATTGCGCCAGTTGGCCCCCGACCTGATTGTCGTCGTCGCTTATGGTCAGATTCTGCCCAAGTCAGTCCTCGAGATTCCGCGCTTTCAGTGCATCAATGTCCATGCTTCGCTGCTGCCCAAATATCGTGGCGCGGCGCCGATCAACAAGGCCATTGTTGATGGTGAGACGGAAACCGGGGTAACCACCATGCTCATGGATGTAGGGCTGGATACCGGTGCTATGCTGGTCACGCGGCGTACCCCCATTGGTGCCGACGAAACCGCCGGTGAGGTTCATGATCGCCTTGCCCTGCTCGGACGTGAGGCAATGGAAGAAACTCTACGGCTGCTTTGCGCCGGGCAGTTAACCCCGCAAGAGCAGGACGACGCAGCAAGTACCTACGCGCCGATGATGAGCCGGGAGGATGGCCTCATCGACTGGAGTCGTAACGCCCGCTCGATTCATAATCAGGTGCGTGGTCTCGATCCCTGGCCAGGTGCTTACAGCTACCTCGACGGCCAGGTCCTCAAAATAGCCGGCACCAGAGTAGATGAAGAGGCTGCCGGCTTCCCGGGTGAAGTGCTCAGAGCTGATTCCAGTGGAATAACAGTCGCCTGCGGTCAGGGTGCGCTGGTGATTGGTGAATTACAGTTGCCGGGTAAAAAACGTCTGCCGGCGCGCGATTTTCTCAGTGGTTATCCGTTGTTCCCCGGTACCCGTCTGGAGTCTCCTGCCGCCGTCGTTGCTGATACCGAAGGATAATCTCCCCTTGAAACGCCCACCACACCAGGACGCTCGTTATATTGCCTACACCGTACTGCTGCGGGTCGCCGATGGTGCCTGGTCTGATCAGGCCCTTGATAGTGAGTTGAGACGCTGCGCTCTGGATCAGCGCGACCGGCGTTTTACCACTGAACTGGTGTATGGTGCCCTGCGTCTGCGCGGGCGTATCGACTTTGCCCTTGGATGTTTTTGTGACCAGCCCTTGCCGCGCTTACAACGTGAGCTCCAGTGGTTGCTGCGCATCGGCGCTTATCAACTGCTGGAGATGGACCGGGTGCCGGCCCATGCGGCGGTGGATGCCACCGTCGAGCTGGCACGCAAGCTTGATCTTGCCAAGCTTACCGGCGTCCTCAATGGCGTGCTGCGTGCACTTGACCGCGGCCGTGACGATATCCCCTGGCCTTCCCGACAACAGATTCGTCCCTATCTGGAGCGGGTCTGCAGCCTGCCGACCTGGCTGGCAAAAGAGGTGATGCGCCTCTTGCCTAATGAGCAGGCGCGCGCCCTTGCTGAAGCTCTGGCCCAACCACCGCGTCAGAGTGTCCGCAGCAATACCCTCAAAACGGACCGTAACAGCTTTCTCGAACTGCTCGACGCTGCCGGCCACAAGGCGGGTCCGTGCCCATTTGCGCCGGAAGGGGTGGTGCTGGAGCGGCGCGGTGAACAACGACTGCCGGGGGATGATGAAGGCCTCTACCAGGTACAGGATGAAGCCAGTATGCTGATAGCGCACCTGGTTGATGCCCACCCCGGTCAGCGTATCCTCGATGCCTGTGCCGCACCCGGCGGGAAAACCACCCATCTGGCTGCATTGACCGCCAATCAGGCGGAGATCGTTGCGGTTGACAGATCACCACAGCGGGTCGAACTGATTGAGCAGGGGGCCCAACGACTGGGCTGCAGCAATATAAGTTTTCACGTCTGGGATATGACGACCCCGGCTGATTTTCTGGTGCCGGGAAGTTTTGACCGGGTGCTCCTCGATGCTCCCTGTAGTGGTATCGGGGTATTACGTCGCAACCCCGAAGGGCGCTGGAATAAGACGGCTGCCGATCTCCGTCAGTTGGCCGCGTTACAACAGCGCCTGCTGGCGCAAACGGCAACGCTGGTACGGCCCGGTGGGGTGCTGCTCTACTCGGTGTGCAGCTTCAGTCACATCGAGTCCGATGATGTTATCGATCATTTTCTCGCAGAACATCCGAGTTTCACCCTCGAACTATTGTCCGAACAGTTGCCGTCGCACTGGGCCCCCCTGTTTACCCCGGCCGGAACCATGCGCACCTACCCCCATTGTCATGAGGGGATGGACGCATTCTTTGCCGCGCGTTTACGCCGCAGAAAATAATAGCTGATAGCTGCTTAGCTTCATCCTTGCGACAGGAGCGTCGATCCGCTGCTGACCAGATACAAAAAACTAAGGATATCGTCATGATGAAAATTGCCCCCTCGATCCTGTCTGCCGACTTTTCCCGCCTGGGTGCTGAAATCCGTGCCATCGACCAGGGCGGAGCCGATTACGTTCATATTGATGTCATGGACGGTCATTTTGTTCCCAATATCACCATCGGTCCGCTGGTGGTAGACGCGGTACGACGGGTGACCGACCTGCCCCTCGATGTCCATCTGATGATCGAGCATCCCGATCGTTATGTAGATGATTTTGCCAAAGCCGGCGCCGATCTGATTGTGGTTCATGTTGAGGCAACCACCCATCTTCATCGCACCATCCAGTTGATTCGTTCCTGTGGCAAAAAAGCGGGGGTCTCACTTAACCCGGCGACTTCCCTGGCGACCCTCGATATGATTCTGCCGGATCTTGATCTGGTGTTACTGATGACGGTCAATCCCGGTTTTGGCGGCCAGTCGTTTATTGACAGTTGTCTGCCGAAAATTGCCCAGTTGCGCCAGCGTATCGATCAGCTGGACAAACCGATTGAGCTGGAGGTTGACGGCGGCGTCAAGGTCGACAACATCGCGCGTATTGCTGCCGCTGGTGCGGATGTCTTTGTCGCCGGTAGCGCGGTTTTTGGTGCTAACGATTACGCCGCCACCATCCGGCAATTACGTGCCAACGCCGCCGCACCGGGCTGAGTCAATCTGCCGGCTAACAATCTGGTCAGCAGTGTCAGTCCTTCTCCTGGGAAACACGGTGGCTGAAGACTGGATGAGAGGGGCTGAAATGGTCAAGTACGTCCCTCACCCTGATTATCTCCCTCAACGAAGGGGGCGAAACCAATGGGAGTTTCTCATGCGCCGTTTTGCGTTACTGTTCTTTGCTGTTGCCTGTCTGCTGTTGTCCGGTTGTGCTGCCCTGCCGGGTGGTGAAACCGCCAAGCTGCCACAGATCGCTGAACGCTTTACCGAAGCGATGCGCTGGAAGGACTGGTATGGTGCGGCAAAATTTGTCGAGACACAGCAACGCAGTGCTTTTTTTGAGCAGTTCAAGGAAGATCCTGACCTGCATGTTGTTGAGAGCATGATCCAGGGTGTCCAGACGGAGCGAGCCGATGGCATTGTCGAGGTTATTTACCTGCTGGAATACTATCGTTTGCCATCCAGCCGAATAGATCGCTGGATCTGGAAGCAGGAATGGCGCCGCCAGCCAGGCGGTTTCGGCAAAGAAACAGTATGGTTGATCAGCAATCCACCGCCACCTTTGCCTTGGAATGAGTGAGGTTGTTTTACGGTCCTTCCAGCAGTATATTCTGTTTCTCTTTGTCCTTGTTTTCCTGTGTTTTTCCGGGAAAATTGCCTTGATTTAGAACCCCGGTTTATGTTATCTACCTGCATACTGTATACGATCCTATAGGTTAAAAAACGCCAGAAATTCTGGCTTTTCTCCCCATTTTCGGGGTTCTCGACCTTCCCTGTCGTGGAAGGTCGAAGCAGGTCAAAGGAGGCCGGTTTGTCGAAAGTTGCATTTTCCAGTTGGGGAAGACAGGTTGTTGATAATCGGCAGGGAGGCGATGCTGAAGTGCCGGTCGCCAAGAAAAAACTTCCGGTTACCTTTGATGGACAAAAAGAAATTGCCGCCTTCATGGGGTGGGATGGACTTATCCTGAATGATCCCGGCGTTGATGTTGTTGCCATGGCCGCAGAATATGCCCGCCGAGTTCAAGAAGATTTCTGCTGCGCCAAATGTTCCCCCGGTAAAAAAGGCACCCGCGTCATGCAGGACACGATGGATCGGATTGTTGCTGGTAAGGGGCAGGAGAGCGATCTCGATACCATTGTTCAGGTTGCCGAACTGCTGGAAAACTGCAAGTGTACCCTGTGTATGACGTCCGCCATTCCGATTGTCGATACGGTTAAACATTTTCGTGAGGACTATCTCGCTTATATAAATGGAAGTCCCCGCAAAGCCGCCAAGACAGATTACAAGGTCAAGCTGACGGCCCCCTGTCAGGATAAATGTCCGGCCCACATCGATATTCCAGCTTATATTGAGGCGATCAAAGATCGTCAATTTGGTGAAGCCCTCGAGGTGATACGTGAGAGTATGCCGTTGCCGGCAGTCTGTGGTCGCGTCTGTCCGCACCCTTGTGAAACTGCGTGTCGCCGCGCCAATGTCGATAATCCGATCAGTATCATGGTTCTCAAGCGCACCGCTTCCGACTATGAATGGAAACACAACCACCAGCCATCAATGCAACCCAAGCCACGTAAAAACAAGAAGGTGGCCATTGTCGGTGCCGGTCCGGCCGGCCTTGCCGCCGCCTACTATCTGGCCATGGAAGGTTATCCCTGCACCATCTACGAATCTCTGCCCGAGGGTTTTGGTGGCGGCATGATCGCCGTCGGTATTCCTGCTTACCGGATGCCACGCCATATTCTGCAGCGTGATATCGATATTATCAGTGCCCTGGGTGTCGAGATTATCTACGATACCCATGTCGGCAGGGATATCAGCCTGGTAGAGCTTAAAGAGAAATTCGATGCTGTGCTGCTGGCACCCGGCGCTCATAAATCGAAACCCATGGGTGTTGAAGGAGAAAAAGAGGGCTACCAGGGATCTCTCGCCGGTGGTATTGAATTCCTGCGGGACGCCTACATGGGGCGGCCGACCGGTATGGGGAAAAAGGTCTGTGTTGTCGGTGGCGGTAATACTGCCATCGATTGCGTACGGGTTGCCCTGCGTGAAGGTGCCGACGATGCTATTCTGCTTTATCGCCGGACGCGCAAGGAAATGCCGGCCGATTCGTGGGAGATCGACGGCGCCGAAGAAGAAGGTGTGCAGTTTGAGTTTCTGATCCTGCCGAAAAAGATTGTTGTTGATGATCAGCGCCGGGTTACTGGTGTTGAATGTGTACGCATGGAGCTGGGCGAGCCGGATGATTCCGGACGTCGTCGGCCACAGCCGATCGAAGGCAGCGAATTTGTTGTGGAATGCGACACCCTGATTCCAGCCATCGGTCAGGATCCGGAGTTGTCTTTTATTACTGATGATACCGGTATCGCCATTACGAAATGGAATACCGTGGTCACTAAATATGTGCCGTTGAAAAATGCCGAAGGACGTGACTTGAACGATGACATGGGCAATCCTCTGTCACGGATTCTGATTACCGATATGGATGGTGTCTTTGCTTCCGGGGATGCGGAGATCGGCCCCCTTACCGTTGTTGCCTGTGTCGGTAACGCTCACCGTGCGGCCAGGGTGATCCAGCGCTGGCTCGAGGAAGGGGAAGCCTATCTCACCGACGAGGATTTCCATGAGGATCTGCTTTCGAATCTCGGCGTTTACGACAGCAACGAAGAGGTGCCCTGGCTGGATGCTGTCGACCGTTTCCGGCAGGCCGAGATCCATGGTCGTGAGCGTGCTGCTAAAGGCAACTACAATGAGGTCGAGCTCGGCTACACGGATTCTGTTGCCGTTCAGGAAGCAGAGCGATGTCTGCGCTGTTACCGGGTTTCGATGGTCGCAATCCAATAAACACACTATGGCTGGGTACGGCAGTCGGTGATGATGACTTGCCGTTATAGAAGTCCGCCAGTATTCGAGGTGAACAACGTATGGTCAACCTGACGATAGACGGCAACTCAACAAGCGTTCCCAAAGGCACAACAATCCTTGAGGCCGCCCGGCAACTGAGTATTCACATACCAACCCTGTGCTGGTTGAAAAAAATCTCGACAACCGGGGCCTGCCGTATCTGCGCCGTGGAAATCGAGGGGGTGGATCGCCCCATGACTGCCTGTAACACTCCGGTCAAGGATGGGATTGTCGTCACGACCCAGTCTGAAGCTCTGACGAAAGCACGCAAACAGATCATGGAGTTGATTTTGCTCAACCATCCTCTCGATTGCCCGGTTTGCGATGCCGGTGGCGAGTGTGATCTGCAGGACACCTGTTTTGAACTGGGGGTCAATCGCCAGCATTTTAAAGCGGAAGACGTCAATCCGCCAACGATTGATCGTTGGCCGCTGATTCAGCAGGTGCCTTCGCGCTGCATCATGTGTGAAAAATGTGTCAAGGTCTGCCATGAGCTGATGGGTGCGGATGCTCTCTTCATTAATGACAAGGGTGATCGCGCTTTTATTGACAAACGCGTGGAAAATTGCATCTATTGCGGCAACTGTGTCTCCGTCTGTCCAACCGGTACAATGATCTCCAAACCGTTCAAGTTCAGGGCACGACCGTGGGAATTGCGTAAAACCAGGTCGATCTGTACCTTCTGTCCGAGTCAGTGTCAGATTGATATCCACGTTAAAAATAATGAGATCTATCGGGTGACATCTGATGATGACAGCACCAGCAACCAGGGAACTCTTTGTGTCGGCGGATTTTTCGGTTACGGTTACATTAACAGTGGCAAACGTCTGACGGCTCCGAAGCTGCGTAACGAGGGTGTCTCCTGGGATAAAGCCCTGGAGGTCGTTGTTGCTGACATTGAACGGATCAAGAATGAGTCCGGCGCCGAGGCCGTTGCCGGATTGTCGTCACCGCGTCTGAGTAACGAAGAAAACTATCTGTTCCAGAAACTCTTCCGGGCGGCCATCGGCAGTAACAATATTGATACTGAAGCCCGTTTTGGAGCGCTGCGGGCCTTGCGCGCCCTTAACAAGGGGATCGGTCTGCGCGGGGCAAACAACCGTCTGCAAGTTATTGGTCGTGCCGATGCGGTACTGGTTTTTGGTGCCGATCCAAGCTCTGAAGCCCCTGCTGTCGACTGGCAGATTCAGGAGGCAGTGCGTCGTGGTGATGGTAAGCTGATCATCGCTAACATGCGCAGGCTGCATCTGACCCAGTTCGCCAACAGTCAAATGAACTACCGGCCTGGTACTGAAATCGAGCTGGCTCAAGGTCTGTCCAGGTTATTGCTCGACCGTGGTCTGGTCGACAACGACTATCTTAACCGTACCGTTGAAAACCTCGATGATCTTAAAGCCGATCTGGCCAGGGTCGATCTCGACCAGATCGTTACGGCCACGGGTGTTGAGCTGAAGGAGCTTGAACAGGCCGCCGATTTGCTCGGCAAAGCAACCAATGTTGCTGTGGTTTTTGGCTCGGACATCCACAAGTCTGCTGCTGGAGTTGCCAAGTCAACAGCTGTCACCAACCTGGCGATTATTTGTGGGGCGTTGCGTGCTGAGGGAGGACTCTTTGCTCTTGACGAGAAAGGTAATACCCAGGGGGTTTTGGACATGGGTGTTTATCCCGAGTCCCTGCCGGGTTACCAGTCTTATGCAAAAAAGAAAGATGTCTTTGAAAAAGCCTGGGGGTGCTCCCTGCCTGAGGGTGGGCTGGACGCGGATGCCATTCTCCAGGGAATAGAATCTGGAAAGATTCGTTTTCTTTACCTGGCTGCCGTCAATCCACAGGCCTTTCCTAACAGTCAACGGTGGCTGAAGGCTCTGGAAAAGGTGGAAACCCTTGTTGTTCAGGACATTTTCCCTTCGGCTGTTACCAGGCTGGCAAAAGTTGTGCTGCCTGGTGCAACCTTTGCGGAAAAAACCGGCAGCTTTACCTCCCTCGATCAGACGGTCCGCAACGTCCGCCCGGCGTTGCGACCTGTTGGCGAAAGTCGTGCTGACGCCGAGATCTTTGCTGAGTTAATCGGTCGCTTGACCGGAACTGACAGATTGTATCAGCAGAATGACGTCGTTAGAGAAATTCAGTCAGTGACCGATCTTTACCAGGATGTCTGTTTTACCCGTCAGGATTGGGAGACCTGCCTGAAGCAGGCTTATCCGGTTGTTGACAAGAGTCTTAAATATGTACCGATCAACGTCAAGGACGAGGTTGACGGATTACAGTTACTGGTTGGC
The DNA here is from genome assembly GCA_041686715.1 of Pelovirga sp. Taxonomy (GTDB): domain Bacteria; phylum Desulfobacterota; class Desulfuromonadia; order Desulfuromonadales; family Geopsychrobacteraceae; genus Pelovirga. The sequence goes on along the minus strand of JAWLDI010000004.1, from coordinate 6,563 downwards.
CCCTCTATGAGGCACTTTGGCACGACATCCACCTTTGCTCCGGCAATTTGTGAGATTGAGCCGGATGAAATACTGGTCATCAATCCTGAGGATGCCGGCGCTGCCGCGGTACGCGATGGTGAAAAGCTCAAGGTTACGGGTGTTACCGGTTGCTTTGTTATTGCCAGCGTCCAGATTTCCCCGAAGGTTCCCCGGGGATTGATGTTTGCCACAGCCAGCTTCAGCGAAACGGGAATCACGCAATTATTGGCTGACGGAGATAATCGTACAGCGGTTCAGATTGAACGAGCCTGATCGGCTCTTCATATCCAAACACAAAAAAGCCCCCGGTTCTGCCGGGGGCTTTTTTGTGGAAAAATTCTGACGGATAAGAGTTTTTTTCAGGTTACATGATCAGCGGCGGTTGCGCAGGTACTTCTGTACCGCATTGTTATGTTCACGTAAGGTACGCGAAAAATGATGGCTGCCGTCACCGCGTGAGACAAAATAGTAGTAATCAGAATCCGCAGGGAAGACGGCAGCATGGAGCGCTGCATGGCCGGGGCTGGCAATCGGGCCTGGTGGCAAACCGAAGATAATATAAGTGTTGTAGGGGGTGGGAGTGTTCAGGTGGCGGCGGGTGATAGAACCGGAATAATCATCAACGCCATAGATGACCGTCGGGTCGGTTTGCAGTCGCATGTTGCGTGCCAGACGGTTATGAAAAACCGACGAGATCAGCGGCATTTCAGCAACAACGCCGGTCTCTTTTTCAATGAGGGATGCCAGGGTAACATGTTCGTGCAGAGATAACCCGAGACGGCGTGCTGCCTCATGCTTTTCCGGGCTTAAAGCACGTTGGAACTGCTCAACCATCATGCGCAGCAGGGCCGCCTCGCTGGTGCCCGGAACAAAACGGTAGGTTTCCGGAAACAGGTAGCCTTCCAGACTGTCGGCTTCAACTCCGAGGCTGGCGATAAACTCCGGATCACTCGCCAGCTGCCATAACTTTTCAACCTCGCCGTACCCCGCTTCGCCAATCCGCTCAATAATCTGCTGCAAGGTATAGCCTTCGGGAATCGTCAGGCTGACCTTATCAACATCACCACGAACAAGGCGCTCAAGAATCTCGCCGGGGGTTGCCGGGACAGTAAAAGTATAGTGCCCTGCTTGAATCTGTTGTTCCTGCTCGTGCCATTTGGCAAGTATGCGCAGCAGCAGGGTATGTCTGATAACCCCCTGCTCTTCAAGATGTCGTGCCACGCGCTGCAGGGTGGTTCCCGGCACGACATCCAGAGATACTGCAGCAGGTGGATTAACCGGGGTGGTCAATAACCACCAACCGCTGACGACCAACCCACCGGCAGTAATTATCAGGACAATAGAAATAGCGAGAAAAAAACGGCGCATGGAATGATGACTAAAAGCTGAAGCGGTTTTCAGTGCCGCTAAGCAGGCGCTTGATGTTGTCTTTGTGGCGCCAGATGATGATCGCTGCGATTACCAGGGTTACAGTAACGATCGGCCATGAACCAGTCGTCAGATAGACAGCCGGTGCGATAGCTGTAGCGGCGGCGATGGACGCCAGGGAAATATAGCGCCAGCGCCACAAAAACAGAACAAAGACGACCAGCGCCGTCAGGACTGCCAGTGGTGAGAGCACGAGAAAAATCCCCAGAGCGGTGGCAACGCCTTTTCCTCCTTTAAAGGCCAGATAGACCGGAAAACAATGTCCAACAAAGGCGGCCAGGGCTATCAGTGCCAGAGAGGTTCCAGACAAGTCAAATGCCTGCTGGGCAAGCACTACCGGAATGACCCCTTTAAGACAATCGCTGACCAGGGTAACGATACCCAGTTTACGTCCGGCGACACGGTAAACATTGGTCGCACCAATGTTGCCACTGCCAACCTTGCGGATGTCTTCTTTGCCGAACCAGCGCGTCAGGAGCAGCCCGGTCGGGATGGCGCCAAAAAGATAGGCACAAATTGCCAGAACAACCAGCATATATTCATTCTCCATGAGAGAGGCTACTACTGCTTCAGTTTGCGGGATCGGGTTGCTTGGCGGCGGTGGCTTTGCGATATTCGCGGATCGCCCCATGCAGGGCACCGGCCGCCATATTGGAGCAGTGCATTTTTTCCGGTGGCAGCCCATCGAGGGCATCGGCAATCGCCTGGTCGGTGATGTTGTTAAGGACCTCGTCGAGGGTGAGCCCCAGAACCATTTCACTGGCGACCGATGCCGTTGCAATAGCCGCACCGCAGCCATAAATCTTGTATTTGACATCGGCAATGCGGTCATTCTCGATTTTCAGTGACAACAGCAGGGAATCGCCGCAGGAAGGCTCGCCGACCTGTACCAGTACCGTCGGTTCAGCAATGATGCCGATGTTGCGCGGATTGTTGAAATGCTCCATGACTTTTTCGGTATACACGTTGTTGACCCGTTGACTATGAAGAAAAAGGTAAATTCAGCTAATTGGCAATTTTAGCCCTGATGATGGTAGCACTGCAACCAAAAGTACAAACTACACCTGGCTTGTCCATTTTTTCAGTTCAGGTACCGCCTTCAGGGTTTTGTAAATACCGTGATTCCAGAAAAAGGAAATACCGGTACTGAAGCCGCTCCTTGTTTTGCGCAGGGTTTTGAGCCCCCGTTTCAATGAGGGGTAAAAAGATGACAGCTCCTTGTAGGCACTGAACAGTTGCAGGTAGAGCTCATCCTCGCTCAGTTGGGCCGGCTCATAGGTGAGGGTAAACATGTTGTAGGCGTCCCAATCATCCGGGTAGCTGGTCAATTTCAAACGTCCGGCGGCAGCCAGCTCGCGGTACAGGGTGGTACCGGGCACCGGGGTCTGGATGCACAGCTGAACAGCGTCGATTTCGGCTTCATGGATAAAATCAACCGTTCGTTTAATGGCATCGGGGTCGTCTTGATCCTGGCCGAAAATAAAGGAACCAACAATGGCAATGCCGTTATCGTGGAGCTTTTTGATTGATTCTTTGTAGTAATCGCGGGTACTCAAGTATTTCAGGTTGACCTTTTTATTCATTGAACCCAGGGTTCCGGCACTGATCGACTCCAGACCGACCATAAAGAAGCGGCCACCGCCACGATAGGCAGTTTTAAGCAGCTCCTCATGGTGGGCAATATCGATGGTAGCCTGTGCCGCCCATTCCTTTTTCAGCGACACCAGTTGCTCGCACAACTGTGCGGCGCGTTGCCGTGATGATTCGGTGTAGCCGAACAGGTTGTCATCAACAAAGAAGATCCGTTTGTTGCGGATTGCTTGAATCTCTTCAAGCACCAGATCGAGATCACGGAAGCGATAGCGACAGCCATTGAACACCGGAACGGCACAAAAGTGACAGTTATGCGGACAACCGCGGGTGGTCTGCACGGTATCGACAAAATACTTGCCGGTCAGGTAGTGGCGCTGCAGTGGCTTCATTCGACTGATATCGGGATGGCCAGAATCTTCGTAAATCTGCTGTAACTGACCCTGCTCGAAATCTACCAGCACCTGTTGCCAGAGGTCGTCAGCTTCGCCGACAACCACAGCATCAGCGTACTGCAGAGCCTCTTCACGCATAAAAGAAACATGAACGCCGCCCATGACAACAGGGACACCACGCTTGCGGAATTCCACAGCAAAGCGATAAGCCCGTGATGCGACGTGGGATACACAACTGATACCGACCAGATCGACCGAAGCATCGACATCGACCGCTTGATAGGCTTCATCGATGATTTCGACCTGATAGTGTGACGGGGTATTGTTGGCCAGAATCAGCAACCCCAGTGGCGGTAAGGCCAGCGGATTGGCGTTTTTCATCGCCGAGATCTGATAGACCGGATTGATCAGCAGGATTTTTTTCATTGAAGCTCCGGATTGCCATACAGGGCAACGTACAGCAGGCCATTTATGTAGTGCGAAACAGCCCGATAGCCAGATACAGAAAACCGATCATCACGGCAAACATGAAGGCCAGAAAAGCAAAGCGGGCCAGCAGTTTCAGGGCAAACTCACTGCTTGTCGGCGGCTTGTTGTTGTCCAGAACAAAGGACCAGATCAGGGCAAAAGCCGTCGCTGCCAAGAGCCCGTACATATAGACTTCAAGAATATCCATCAGTGGCATCCTTCATCGTTCCTGCATCAAATAAGCGCCGGGAATAATCGACAACAGAACCTTCAATATAGCATTAACAGACGAAAGCAGACAAAGGATTCATACGCCATTAGGTGGGCAGACTTTTAACAGTCCTATGATTTGCTCTAGCCCGTTCCCGCAATACATGCTATAGCTTGGCAGCACGAAGACCACAGGGTTTGACTCGGTGGTCTTTTTCTTGTGGATCTGTAAAAAAGAAAGAAGTAACGATGATTACCGCTACAAATATCTGCCTGGCCTATGGCAAGCGGGTTATTTTCAATAACGTCAACATCAAGTTTACCCCCGGCAACTGTTATGGACTGATTGGTGCCAACGGGGCCGGAAAGTCCACTTTTCTGAAAATCCTTGCCGGTGACTCCGAGCCTGACAAGGGTGAAGTTACTATTAGTAAAGGGCTGCGGCTGGCGGTATTACGTCAGGATCAGTTTGCTTTTGACGAAGAGACCGTCTTCAACACGGTCATCATGGGGCACAGTAAACTCTTTGAGGTGATGGCCGAACGTGAGGCGATTTACAGCAAGGGGGAGTTCAGTGATGCCGACGGCGTCCGTTCCGGCGAACTCGAGGCGGAATTTGCCGAATTAAACGGCTACGATGCGGAATCGGAGGCCGCGGTACTGCTCAACGGTCTCGGCATCCCCGAAGCCCTGCGGCAGAAGAAGATGAAAGAGCTGGAAGGCGGCGACAAGGTCCGGGTGCTGTTGGCCCAGGCCCTGTTCGGTACCCCCGATATCCTGCTGCTGGATGAGCCGACCAACCATCTCGACCTGAAATCGATAAAGTGGCTGGAGGAGTTCCTGGGCCGCTTCCAGAATACGGTGATTGTCGTGTCCCATGACCGCCACTTTCTCAACCAGGCCTGTACCCATATTGCGGATATCGATTTCGGCACTATCCGTACCTATGTCGGGAATTATGATTTCTGGTATGAGGCGAGCGAGATGGTGCTGAAACAGAAACAGGACGCCAATAAAAAGGCGAGTGACAAGGCCAACGACCTTAAAGAGTTTATTGCCCGCTTCAGCTCCAACGCCTCCAAGGCCAAGCAGGCAACCTCACGCAAAAAACTCCTGGACAAGCTGGAGATTGATGATTTACCAACCTCATCGCGCAAATACCCCTTTATCATTTTCAAGCCGGAGCGCCCCTGCGGCAACATCATTCTCGAAGTCACTGACCTGAGTAAAACCATCGACGGGGTCAAGGTGCTCGATTGCTTGAACCTGATCGTCAATAAGGGGGACAAGATTGCTTTTGTTGGTGGTAACTCTCTGGCCAAGACCACCCTGTTCCAGATTCTCGCCGGCGAGCTGGAGCCGGACAGTGGCAGCTACCGCTGGGGCGTCACCATCACCCCGGCCCATTTTCCCAAGGAAAACAGCAGTTATTTTGCCAAAGAGATGAGCCTGATTGACTGGCTGGGGCAGTTCGCCCCGACCGAAGGGGAGAGCTTTGCCCGGGGTTATCTGGGTCGCATGCTCTTTTCCGGTGATGAAGCGACCAAGGCAACGACGGTGTTAAGCGGTGGCGAAAAGGTTCGCTGCATGCTTGCACGGATGATGCTGACCAACGCCAACGCCTTGGTCTTCGATGAGCCCACCAACCACCTGGACCTGGAATCGATCACCGCCCTGAACAACAGCCTGATCAGCTTTCCCGAGGTTATCCTGTTTACTTCCCATGACCACAAGTTTGTCGCGACAACGGCCAACCGCATTGTTGAACTGACCCCCAGCGGGGTCATTGACCGGGTCATGGGCTTTGACGACTATCTCGACAACCCCGACATCGCTGCCCTGCGGGCCGAGTTGTGCCAGGGTGTTGCTGATTTAAAATTATAAGGAACCGCACGTGGCCCTGCCCTGGAAAACCCTTGATCATGTTTTGACCGAGTCCGGTGAAACCCTCGAACTGCGCCAGCGCAGCGCCGGGGATTTTCTCATCACTATCGGCACCCAGGTCCTGATGAACAGCAAAGCCCAGCGCTCCGAAATCGCCCTGGGCAAGCTCGGCTGTCAGGATCTGCAGCAGCACCCGGCACCGAAGGTGCTGGTCGGCGGACTGGGGATGGCCATCACCCTGCGGGCCGTACTGGATCAGCTCCCTGCCACAGCAGATGTGGTTGTTGCGGAGTTGAACCCGGTCGTTTACAGCTGGTGTCTCGGCCCGCTGGCTGAATTGACCGCCGCCGCGACCGCCGACCCGCGGGTTGAGGTTGTGATTACCGATGTTGCCGAGCTGATTCGCCGCTCCTCTCCAACTTCTTTTGACGCGGTCATCCTTGACCTCTACCGTGGGCCCCACCCGCGTACTGATCCCCTCGCCGATCCCCTCTACGGCAGCCAGGCCATTGAACGTACCCGCAACTGCTTGAAACCCGGGGGAACCCTCGCCGTCTGGGGAGAAAA
>JAWLDI010000003.1:0-47634 GCA_041686715.1 Pelovirga sp. | reverse complement strand
TGTTGCCGGCCTTGATTCAATCTTCGGCGAAAAAGGATTCGTCAAGCTCGAAAAGAACGGCAATGAATCAATCTGGCACCTGCATGAAACCCCTGAGGGGTATCGTCTGGAAGAAACTCTTTATGCAACCCGCCTCAATGACGGCACCAGGCTTTACAACGGTTCGCCGGCGGAAAAGGGCGAATTCTTTCCAGTCGGTCACATCAAGGAGTTGGTTGTCAATGGCGAAGAAATGGCAGCTACCGGACCCATTGGTCCCTTCAGCTTCCTCTCAGCACTGACAGAATCGACTATAGTTCTGTGGGGAAAAGCCTACGTCCCCGATGAAGACGGAATCACCACCATTTATTATCAGAAGCCGACCCCCGGTTCTCAGGTTTTACGACCCGGCTTACGCTTCAAAGTCGACAATTCCACCCCGATGGAAAAGTTCAACTTCATCTCACTGATGCTGGCACTGTTTTGTGGAACAGCTGCACTGCCACACATCCTGATCCGTTACTACACGGTTCCCAGTCAGGCGGCCGCACGTAAATCGACGATTGTCGCCATCGCCGGTATCGGCTTCTTCTACCTGCTCACCTTGTTCATGGGAATGGGCGCCATGACCAGCGGGGTTATCAACCTGCTCGACAACAACATGTCGGCACCGCTGCTGGCCCTGTCTTTCGGCGTGTTTCTCTTTGCCATTATTTCATCGCTGGCCTTTGCGACCGTTCTTGGTACGGTCTCCGGCCTGATCGTAGCCTCGTCAGGCGCCATCGCCCACGATCTGCTCGATAATTTTCTCGGGTTGAAAATGAATGATCGGACAAAAGTCCGCGCGGGCAAGATATCGGCAGTCTGTGTCGGTGCCACTGCCATCTACCTGGGGATCGTGTTTGAAGGGATGAATGTCTCCTTCCTGGTCGGCTGGGCCTTTGCCGTTGCCGCGTCGGCCAACCTGCCGGCCATTCTGATGCTGCTGTTCTGGAGCAAAACAACCGCTCGTGGCGTTGCAGCGTCAATCACCGTCGGCCTGATCAGCTCCCTCGGCCTTATTCTGCTATCACCAGACATGTGGTTGCGCTACGGCAAGCTGCCCGCTGATGCACCGATTCAGTTCAACAGCCCGGCGCTGATCTCTATACCACTGTCCTTTCTGGCGCTGGTGGTGATATCGTTGCTGACACAAAAAGATGTCAACATCGGCCACGCAACGGAACCATCCAATAACTGATTGGATCAGACTAAAACACTGCCCTGTGAACGGGCCGCCACTGACAGGGCGGCCCGTTCTTTATGGTGATGAATATGAATCGATTTCGCGTAACCCTGATTGCCGTCTGCCTGGTTCTTTCGTGGCTTGCCTATAAAGATATCAGCCTGTATCTACGCAATCCGGCCCCCCTGGAGATTTCCATAACGGAGCTGGAGTCCCTGGAAAAAGCTCCAAGAGAATGGTTATCGGTAGCGGGAGGCTATCCGGATTTTCTGCAGGGTATCAACATGACCGGCAGCATGGAGTTTGAAGCATTTCTGGTGCCCCTTACCAGTTCAGCGGACAGCAGCAACTACCGAGTGTGGTTTGAAACCAGAGACCCTGACATCCTTGATGCATTGACAACATACTACTTTCTCATCGATTCGGAAGACCAGCGTCGCACTTTTCTCAATGAAAATGACCATATCTTTTTCCGCCAGCGCCGTCTGACCGGAATGACAGCCGCCGAACTGGTTGCCAACTCCAATCAGAAAAAACTCGTCAGCCTGCTTGAAGAAATGGGCATTGAAACGACTGCCCCCCCCATATTCATCAGCGAAGGGAAAAAACCGATGATCTGGCGCGGTCTCCTTTTTGCGCTGATCGCCTTTGCCGGATTGATGAAAATTACCTGGGACCTGCGGACCAGGGGCTGATTTTCAAATCCGACCTATTTTGCGGCGGCCAGCCATTCACAGATTGTTGTCGTCGCCGTGGTAACCTTTTCACAATAGTCATTCAAAAAAGCCTCTCCCAGTTCTTGTTCAGAACCGACCTGTTCAGCTGCGGCCAGAGCCCGGGCACCATCAAAATCGACACAGGCTATGCGCGCTGTCAACTCACCCGGCGGACGGCCGAAACTGCTCCCGGGAAGAATAGCCACACCGGTTTCCTGCAGCAGTCGCCGGCACATAACCGCGCCATTACTGATACCCCGCTGATGTAATTTTTCCCTGTGAGGCTCAAAGTTCGGCAAGAGATAAAAGGCCCCATGGGGTCTGACAACCCGCACACCGGCAGTCGTCAGGGCAGCGCACATCCATCCGGTTAATTCCTCGAGAATTCTGCGGCAATTAAACAGATAGCGCTCTATCTCCTCACCCCCCTGAAAAGCCTTTACTGCAGCATACTGGATTGGGGCACTGGTCGCTGTGAAGGTTTCGCTGGCCACCACTGCCATAGCATCGCTCAGCCACCGCAATTGCGGCGGAAAGGCAAAAGATCCGAGGCGCCAACCGCCGGCACCGGCCCATTTACTCAAGCCACTGGCGATAATGGTGCCTTCCGGGTAAAAGCGGGCAATTGATCGATGTCTCCCGGAAAAATTCAATTCACCATAGATCTCATCAGAGAGCAGAATAATGCGATACTTCCTGGCAACCGCCGCCAGTTGTTGCAGTTGCTTATCGCTATAGGAACAGCCGGTCGGATTATTGGGATAGTTGAGAATAACAATTCTCGGTTTGTCCGGATCTTGCGAACAGAAATCATCCAGCTCTTCGGCGGAGAGCAACCAGTTATTCTCCTCTTCCGTTTTCAGCCAGCGAACATGCCTGCCGATGATGTGGGCCTGGGGTGCGTATGAAACCCAACTGGGCGTCGGAATAACCAGGTCACCATAGTAAACCAACTGTAAAATAAACATTAATTCCTTTGAGCCGGGCCCTATCAGGACGTCTTCTCCGCTCAATGCCAGATGCTGGGTACGACGGTAATAGCCGGCAATGGCCCCACACAGAGCCGCCAAACCGCGTACCGGAAGATAATCTTTTTGATGCGCGTTGTTTTGCAGTTCCCTGACTATCGATTGGGGCACAGGAAAGGGTGACTGGCCCAGGCCCAGCTTGTAGACGTTTGTTCCAGCTCTGATCAGCCGGTTACTTTCTTCATTGATATCAAGGGTTGCCGAAACCGGCAAGCCACGAACATTCAGATTCAAATGAACTTCGTGTCGAACAACATCCACTATAGCTTCTCCTTTCTTGGCCATATTCTGTCAGCACCCGTCCTGACGACTGTTGATTGTCGACATGCTTTATTATCGTACCAGATTCATTCTGAAAATTAAATCCCATACTTTTTTATCGATTCCGGGCACTAAAAAAGCCGGACGTTGATTGTCCGGCTGGATCCTTCGTTTGGTTACAAATTGTCCGTGCCTGGCACCGGGTTGGTAACCCAGTGCCGCACAGTTGTGATTATCCTTTTGTTATTCCCCTTTATGCAGTCGTCCACGGTTCATCAGGATAGTCTGATCAACGACCTCGCCACAGGAGGTACATCGCCAGGCATCATATGACCTGACAAAATCATAGTACTTTTCCGTATGCATTCTGCTTTTACATTTAGGACATTTCATTTTATACCCTCCCTCTGACAGTTAATAAAATGACAGAATAAAAACCCATCATTGGTCGAAACAACTTTTAATGATACAGATATCATGCCAACAAGGGTATTTTATACCGATTAAAAGCATGATTGAATTTTATCTATATTATACGGGGAGTTACTTTATTAAAAAACAGAGGCGAGCAAAGTGGAAGGACTCTTCATTGCACCAAAACTTTACAAATCGTCAATTTATTGGCGATGCCGTTAAGCACGCTTTGCGGGCGCTAGCTGGCCTGCACAGCTGTTGCTATACACGCCAGAGCACACCAGAGATCTACCAGCAGCATAAAAAAGGCTACGTCATATTTCTGACGGCCCTGGCGATCAGACGTTAATTAATTGACGACCAGATCAAACAGACGCAGAAATACAAAAGAAATGCGGCTTCAACCTGACCTGTTGTCAATCAGGGTGAAGCTGAGAGACTTATTGCTGATCTTTGTAGAGCTTGTAAGTGAAGGCGTCAGCTAAAGCCTGGTAGGAGGCATCGATAACATTACTGCTGACACCGATCGTTCCCCAGCGTGCCTCCTTATCACCGGTTTCAACGAGCACCCTGATCGTTGAGTCGGTCCCCTGGCTGGATGGCAGCACCCTGACTTTGTAATCGAGCAACTTGATATCTTTGAGTTGGGGGTAAAAACTGATCAGGGCCTTGCGCATCGCTTGATCCAGAGCGTTCACAGGGCCGTTGCCGTCGGCCGCCATATGTTCAACACGCCCTCCGACTTTAACCTTGATAGTCGCTTCCGACACCGGTTGCTGATCACTTTCACGCAACGTATCTATGACTCTGAAGGCCGTAATATTGAAGTAGTGTTTCAAGTTGCCCATGGCCTTGAGCATCAGCAATTCAAAGGAAGCCTCAGCCCCCTCAAAATGATAACCCTGGTTTTCAAGTTCTTTAATTTTTTCCAGGATTTCAAGGGCTACCGGATCTTTGCCGTCAATTTCAATACCACACTCCTGCGCCTTGGCGAGAATATTGGAGCGGCCGGACAGATCCGAAACCAGAACCCTGGTCTTGTTACCGACAAGCTCAGGACGAATATGTTCATAGGTTTCCGGATGGCGCTGAATGGCGGAAACATGAACACCACCTTTATGGGCAAAAGCTGAGTTACCGACATAGGCCTGATGTTTCTGGGGACTGACGTTGGCAAGCTCGTAGATGCTCCGAGACGTTTTGCGCAGGCTCGTCAGTTTACCTTCCTGCAGACAGTCCTTGTTCATTTTAAGCATCAGGGAGGGAATAATGGAACACAGGTTAGCGTTGCCGCAACGCTCACCGAAACCGTTCATTGTTCCCTGAACATGAACGGCGCCAGCAATAACGGCCATAAGTGAATTGGCAACTGCACACTCACTGTCATTGTGGGCATGGATGCCCAGCGGGACATCGATTTCGCGACGCACCTGCTCAATGATCGTCGGAATTTCATGGGGAAGGGTGCCGCCATTGGTGTCACACAACACCAGGCAATCGGCACCGGCGGTGGCAGCTGCACGCAGGGTTTGCAGCGCATAGTCAGGATTGGCCTTGTAGCCGTCAAAAAAGTGTTCGGCGTCGTATATAACCTCAGCCACCCGTTCTTTTAAATAGCCGAGAGAGTCGTTGATCATGTCCAGGTTTTCTTCAAGGGAAACCCGCAACGCTTCACGAACGTGAAAATCCCAGGTTTTGCCGAAAATGGTCACCACGTCCGGTCTGGACTCTATCAACATCTTGATATTACTGTCCTGCTCCGGGCTAATACGCGCCCGCCGGGTCGAACCGAAAGCGGCAATCTTGCTGTGAGTCAAAGTCTCTTTCTGTATGGCTTCAAAAAATCCGATATCTTTCGGGTTGGATCCGGGCCACCCTCCTTCAATGTAATCGATACCCAGCGCATCCAGATGCTTGGCAATACGGACCTTGTCCTGAACCTGAAAAGAGATGTCCTCCGCCTGGGTTCCGTCCCTCAAGGTTGTATCATAAAGATAGACTCTGCTCATGAACTACGACCCTTTCAAACAATCAACAACATCAGGCTTCTGCCGTCTGACGCTCAAGCCCGAAGGCTTCGTGCAGAATGCGTACGGCCAGTTCGGTGTATTTATCAGAAATGACACAGGACACCTTGATCTCGCTGGTGGAAATCATCTCGATATTGATGCCTTCTCGAGCCAGGGTGTCAAACATGGTGGTAGCCACGCCTGAATGGGAGCGCATTCCGACGCCGACAATCGACACTTTGGCAATACTGGTATTGTGGCTGACACCACGGGCACTGATATCTTTTGCCACCCCTTCGATAATCAGCAGGGCTTTTTTACAGTCAGTCTTGGGCACGGTAAAGGTGATATCGGTTGCCCCCTGGTGGGAAATATTCTGGATAATCATATCAACAGTGATATTGTTCTGACTTAAAGGGGTAAAAATCTGCGAAGCGACCCCGGGCTGATCCGGAACACCAAAAATGCTGATTTTAGCTTCGTCTTTATTGAACGTTACACCTGAAACCAGTACGGCTTCCATTTCTTGATCCTCCTTCATGACAAGCGTTCCCTGCGAATCGTCAAAGCTGGAACGCACGTGGACGATGACATTGTATTTCTTGGCAAACTCAACACTGCGAAGCTGCAGGATTTTGGCTCCCAGTGATGCCATCTCCAGCATCTCTTCGTAGCAGATCCTGTCGATCTTGCGCGCCTCGGGAACGATCCGCGGATCGGTGGTATAGACTCCATCCACATCCGTATAGATCTCGCAGACATCGGCTTTTAATGCGGCAGCAACAGCAACCGCAGAAGTGTCTGATCCGCCACGCCCGAGAGTCGTGATGTTGCCTTCAGAATCGGTCCCCTGAAAGCCGGCAACCACGACGATCGTGCCGGACTGCAAATCCTGGCGGATATTTTTATCGCCGATATCCTGAATTCGCGCCTTCGAATGGGCGGTATCGGTCAGCATGGGAATCTGTGAGCCGAGATAGCTTTTCGCCTTGTACCCCATCGACTTCAGGCACATGGACAACAGGGCAATGGTCACCTGTTCGCCGGTCGACACCAGCACGTCATACTCGCGCTCGTCGGGCATTTCAGCGATCTCGTTAGCCAGGGAAACAAGACGGTTGGTCTCCCCCGCCATTGCTGAAACAATGACGACGACCTCATTACCTTCATCGAAGGTGCGGGCAACCCTGCGAGCGACATTCTGGATACGCTCCACTGTACCTACTGAAGTCCCACCGTATTTCTGAACGATCAGAGCCATAGCAGCTGCTTTCCTCCTTATCAGAAAAGACCGACAACAGTTGTCGGTATGTAAATTCTAGTAACGCGCCCCTTCATAGCAAGAAACCCATATCCGGTCAAAGCTATTTTTTTTCGTAAACCTATTCCGCTCCAGTCGGCACAGACCCTCCGAGCCGGTGCTGAAGTTTTTTTTATTCCCTGATAGCAAAGCCGCTATCCACAAATCCTTTCTGCAAAGCGCCCAGCACCGGCGCCAAATCTTCTCCCCTGCCGGTAAAGGTTAAGCAGCGCCGGCTTTCGTCAACTGCGCAAATGTCAATCCAGAGCCCGTGAATATCCGGATCTTCCAGCTTTTCCGGCCATTCCACCAAGGCAATACCTTGACCATAGGCATATTCATCAAAGCCTATATCAAGCAGGTCCTCAGGTCCGGACAGGCGGTAAAGATCGAAATGATAGAGATCGAGGCGCGCTGGATAGTGGTTCATGAGGGTGAAGGTCGGGCTGGTAATAGGAACGTCGGCAGCAACCCCCAGGCCGCGAGCGATGCCGCGGGCAATAACAGTTTTTCCGGCACCGAGGTCACCACGCAACAGAATCAATAACGGCTTATCAAGACAGCATCCGATACAATAACCTATTTGAGCCGTCTGATCTTCGCTGGCAGAGGTCAGCGACCAGGAAACCATCAATCCTCCATCGCCCTGATCAGGTCAAGTCGGGCAACGACACCAATCATCTGTTCACCTTCTACCACCGGTAGCAGATGCACTTTGTGCTTACTCATCAGCCCGGCCAGTTCATTCACTGGAGTCTCCGGTGCACAGGTCACGGGGTCTTCCCGGTAAAGGTCACCAACCTTGGTAGCCGTTACCCGGTCGACCTCTTCCTTGAATTTTTTTTCACTGCCCCAGGAAAAAACCCCGTCAAACAAGGTTATCACCGTCGGTATATGCAAAGGGCGCTGGTATTCGACCAGGTCCGTCTCACTGATAATGCCAACCAGCTTCCCGCTTTCGTCGAGTACCGGCATATTACTGTAACGGGTTTCGACAAACCGCTGCGCCAGTTCTTTCAAACTGGTATCAACAGAAACCGCCACTACATCTGAGTTCATGATATCTCGCGCTGTCAACATGACAAATCCCTTTCCTGTGATTGTTCAAGCTCTTTGCGTACAAGTGGCAGTTGCCGAATCAGATCGGATGCCGCCATCCCGGCAGGCCCGTGGTGTGCCGCTATCTGTTCAGCAGCACGCCCATGCCACCAGGCAGCCAGACTCGCGGCGGCAAAAGGACCAAGTCCCTGAGCGAGCAGACCACCGATGATTCCCGTCAGCACATCACCACTGCCACCGCTTGAGAGTCCACTGTTGCCGGTGATATGAATATGAACACGCCCATCCGGGGCAGCAACAAGGGTACGAGCTCCCTTAAGTAACAGCACCACCTGATAACGGCAGGCAAAATCCCGCGCCACCCGGTAGCGATCAGCCTCAATTTCAGCCACACTGAGGCCGGTCAGACGTGCCATCTCACCGGGATGAGGGGTCAGAATCAGCGGGTTGCCCCGACGCTCAACCAGGCACTCAAGCTGGCCGGCAAGCAGATTCAGACCATCAGCATCAACGATCACTGGCTGTTGTACGGAACAGACCAGCTCTCGGACCAGTCGGCGCAGATCATCACTCTGGCCGAGGCCGGGGCCCAGAGCCAGCGCCTGGCAGGAGTCCGCCTGCCGGACAATCTGAGCATAAGCAGCAAAGCACAGGCAACCACCTTCGTCACTCAGGGGAAGGGTCATGGCCTCGGTCAGCTTGATCTCCATAATCCCATGCAGGCTCGCCGGCACGGCTACAGTCACAAGGCCACAGCCACTGCGCACAGCGGCATCACCAGAAAGGGCCGCCGCTCCGGTTTTTCCGGTTGATCCAGCCACCACGAGCAGATGGCCGAAGTGCCCCTTGTGGCCGAAAGCAGGGCGGACCGGGAGCAAACCACGCGCCGCTGTGATATCGATCATCCACGCCCGGGGGGTGACCTCGGCCGGTCGCTTTCCGAGCGGAATACCGATATCAACAACTTCAAGGTTCCCAATGTACCGGGCTCCAGGCTGACTGATGTGTCCGATTTTGGCATGATCAAAACTGACCGTCAGATCAGCTTTCACAACGCAACCACAGACGCGCCCGGTAGAAGCATCGATCCCGGAGGGAATATCAATGGCCACCACCGGCGCCGCCGCCTGGTTGACCAGTTCAATAGCTTCAGCAGGCAAACCCTGAACGTCGGCCTTAAGTCCGGTTCCAAATACCGCATCAACAATCAAAGCTGGTGTTTGAGCAGCAAAAGCCTGCTGCAACTGCCGGGCATCGGCAGCAAAGACAATATCCTGGTCGCATTGTTCGAGAACCTTCAGCATCACCGCAGCATCGCCGCTGATATCTTCCGGGGCGGCCAGTACCAAGGTTATCACCTGCCAACCACGATCAGCAAGAGTCCGTGCTACAACGTAACCATCGCCACCATTGTTCCCCTTGCCGGCGACGACCAGAACCGGACCGGGGAAACAGTGGTGCAGCTTGTCTGCAAGCAGATGGGCGCAGGCTCGTCCGGCATTTTCCATCAGCACGACACCGGGCATTCCCAGCACGTCAATCGCGTGCCGGTCAACCGCAACCATTTCTGACGCACTGTAAAGCTGCATCACACCTCCAGAATAACCGTGGCGACAGCATAGTCGCCATCGTGAGAATAGTTTAAAAACGTTTTTTGTACTCCACGCTCCGTCAGTATCCGGGCCGCACGTCCGCTCAAAACGAGCGAGGGACACCCCAGTTCATCACGCTGGACACAGACCTGTTGCCACGCAAGACCATCGCGCATGCCGGTTCCCAGAGCCTTGAAAAACGCTTCTTTTGCTGCAAAACGGGCGGCAAAAGCCTCAGCCGGATCGCGCCGCGCCAGAGCATACTCGCACTCACCAGGACAAAAAATCCGTTCAAGCACTGGCGAATCGGTCATAACAAATTTCCGGAACCGTTCGATCCGTGCCAGATCAACACCCAAACCAATGATGGCCATTGTTGTTACCCTGCCACCAACTCAAGCATGTCGCGAACCGCACGTTCCATTCCGACCAGAGCAGCCCGCGCAACGATACTGTGGCCGATATTAAATTCTTCAAAACCACTCAGGGCGGCCACGCTGGCGACATTACGGTAATTGAGACCGTGACCGGCACTGACCCGCATACCAAGCTTGCGAGCTGCGCTGCCGGCCAGTTCTATCCGCCGCAGCTGCTCCAGGCGCTCTTTCTCAGTGTGCATTCCACAATAGGTACCCGTGTGAATCTCGACCATGTCTGCACCAACGCGGTGACTTGCCTTCACCTGCTCAAGATCTGCCTCAATAAACAGGCTGACACTGATCGCGGCCTGTTGCAACAGAGAAACCTTTTGCTTGAGTCCGGTTTTAAGCAGATTGACATCAAGCCCCCCTTCAGTCGTCAGCTCGTGGCGGCCTTCAGGTACCAGGGTTACCATGTCCGGCTGCGTCTTCAAGGCAATGGCAATCATTTCCTCGGTTGCGGCCATCTCCAGATTGAGTCGGGTTTGAACGGTTCTGCGCAGAATATCCACATCGCGGTCCTGAATATGACGGCGATCTTCACGCAGATGCACGGTAATGCCGTGAGCGCCGGCCAGTTCGGCCAGCACCGCTGCCGCTACCGGATCGGGTTCGTCAACCCCCCGGGCCTGACGAATAGTTGCGACATGGTCAATATTGACACTTAACTTCGGCAAAAGCTGACTCCTGTAGATAATAACAGTTTAATGGCCGCTCTATGCGCCGAGATGCTCACGCACAACCGCAGCCAGCTCCTCGGCAAGCTGAGTGAGGCGGTTCTGGTCTTCTCCTTCAACCATGATCCTTAACAAGGGTTCCGTACCGGAATAACGCACCAGTAACCGTCCTCTGCCGGCAACTTCCGCCTCTACGGCATCCATGGCGGCCTTGATCGGCGCAATTTTCTCCAGTATCGCTTTTTTTCTGACCTTAACGTTGACAAGTACCTGGGGCAATGAAATCATGACTCCAGCCAGCTCGGAAAGGGGTTTGCCGCTCCGTTGCATGATGGCCAGCACCTGGAGCGCCGAAAGCATGCCGTCACCGGTGGTATTATGATCAAGAAAGATCATGTGGCCCGACTGCTCTCCGCCCAAATTATAGCCACCGCGGACCATCTCCTCGACAACATAGCGATCACCAACACCAGTCCGCACAATTTTGCCACCAGCCTCTTTCATGGCAATATCCAGCCCCATATTACTCATTACCGTGGCGACCACCGTCTTTTTCCTGAGACTGTTGGTTTTCATCAGTTCGGTTCCGCATAGCGCAAGAATATGGTCGCCATCAACTTCCTGCCCTTTTTCATCAACAAAAATCACCCGGTCAGCATCCCCGTCCAGAGCCATTCCCAGATCAGCACGATACTCCTTGACTTTAGCTGCCATCACTTCCGGATGCATGGAACCGCAACCGTCATTGATATTGAGGCCATTGGGATCGACACCAAGGGGAAAGACTTCTGCTCCCAACTCCGTCAGTACCGACGGTGCAACGCGATAGCCGGCACCGTGAGCGCAATCAAGAACAATACGCACACCTTGCAGATCAAGATCACGAGGAAATGAATTTTTCAGAAAAACGATATAGCGGCCGATAGCATCATCAATCCGATAGGCCTTGCCGACATCTTCAGCAATAGGTCGCAATGCATCGATACGATGATTAATAATCAGGTCCTCAATTTCTATTTCTTGCGCATCGGGCAATTTGAAACCGTTGCCGGAAAAAAACTTGATGCCGTTATCCTGATAAAGATTATGTGAGGCGCTGATAACCACACCGGCATCCGCCCGCATTGAGGAGGTGATAAAGGCAATTCCCGGGGTTGGCAGGGGTCCGACAATCAGCACATCCACCCCCATGGAGCAGATGCCGGCAACCATGGCATTTTCCAGCATGTACCCGGACAGCCGGGTGTCTTTACCAATAACGATGCGGTGACGACGGCCGTTATCCTGCTTGAAAACATAAGCAACGGCACGACCCAGCTGCATGGCCACCTCAGCCGTCATGGGATCGATATTGGCGACACCACGGACACCATCGGTACCAAAAAGCTTTTTCTCCATGGAATCAACTACCTTTCGTTATCTGGCTGGCTTTCAAAAGCGCTTGTTTGCATTTTCTGATTCAGGGCCCTCATCCTCTTTTTACATACGAACAACCTGCCTGAGCTGATACTTATTCGGGCTGTTGCTGTTCTTCCGTGGGGGCACCATCAACAGCTTCAACCTCGACCTGGATTTCTGTAGTCCGATCATCTTTCAACCAACTGTAACTGCCGCGATGCTGCAGGGGAACAATCAGAGAAAAGCTGCTGTTCACATCGTCCAGGTCGATCTCTTCGGTAGTGACATTGCTGATATTTTTCAGCTCTGTTTCTGAACCTTCGATGACCACCCGGTCCGGGTTTGCCCTGACACTGCCAACCTGAAAACCGCTCATCGGTTCTCCGGTCAAAGAAATCGTGATCGGTACTGTCTTCTGCTGTATACGTTCCAGACGCACATCAATAAAAGACGGGGACAGCCTGGTAACGCGCAGTCCGCTGGGCAGGTTCAGGCGTTCTTCGAGCCGGCGAAAGGAGGTCAGCCCCGGTCGCAAACCGGTCAAATCAACAGTGATGCTGATATCGTTCGGGCTGATCTTCATCAACAGGGTACGGGGGCCGCTGATGCGGACATCAACCATGCTGGGAATATCATTGGCCACCATCAACTCCTGGGGAAGGTTCTGCAACTCCAGCGGTACCCGGTAGTTTACCTCAAGGCGCCGTTCTCCCATGATGAAAAACCACAGCATCAGGGCAAAGACCAGCGAAATCAGCTTCAATGTCCAATTTTCCGTGATCATTTTCAGCATTGCCCTAGCCTTTTTTCTTCTGTGTCGTTTTTTTGTGAGGTTCGAGCAGACGGCCAAGAACTTTTTTCAGACTGGCGGTATCAAGGTTCCGCGTCATGCCACCATTCACTGCCACGGAAATTTTCCCGGTTTCTTCCGAAACGACAATGGCAATGGCATCGGCAAGTTCCGTTAACCCGACGGCCGCACGGTGCCTGGTCCCAAGCTCGCTTGACAGATTACTGCCCTGGGTCAGGGGCAGAAAGCATCCGGCCATACTCAAACGCCCCTGCTGAACAACCAGGGCGCCATCATGCAGGGGGGAGCTGGGCATAAAAATCGCACGAATCAAGTCACAGGATATCTGCGCATCCAGGGTTGTGCCTGCTTCCAGGATATCCTTGATGCCGGTTTCGCGTTCAACAATGATCAGCGCACCGATCTTACGGTTCGCCAGGGCAACACAGGCTTTGACCAGTTCTTCAATAAGGTGGGATTCTTCACGATATGTCACCCCGCCCAGAAACGGATTGCGCCCGACATGCATCAGGGCACGACGAATATCATTCTGAAAAATAACCACAATAACCAGAATGATGGAGGACAGGAAATTACTGAGAAACCAGTTGAGGGTATGCAGATCGCCAACCCGTGATGCCATGTAGACAGCAAGAATAACCGCCAGCCCCAACAGCATCTGGACAGCACGGGTACCTTTGATCAGCAGGATAATCCGATAGATAATGAACGCAACAATGCAGATGTCCAGAATATCGAGAAAACGGATATTGAGAAAGACATCAAGCATGTTAAACCCCCGCATGTTGCATCAAAGCCCGGCAATCTGTTGTCAACTAAAGTGAACGCTTTCTGTTAAGCCGGCGGCAGGCGCTGTTCCCTGATCGCCCACGCAACCAGAGCCGCCTCGCGGGCCGGACGCACATCATGGACACGGAATATCTGCACTCCCTGGGCAACGCCCAGGGCAACCGTCGCCAGGGTTCCATATAAACGTTTGCCCGGATCATCCTGTCGGAGAATTTTACCGATAAAACTCTTGCGTGAGGTGCCGAGCAGAACCGGGCATCCGAGCTGATGCAGCAGCTCAAGATGGCGCATCAGTTCCAGATTACCCCAGACGTTTTTAGCAAAACCGATCCCCGGATCCACAGCCAGTCGATCCCTGCTGATTCCGGTCGCCTGCGCTCGGTCAATCGCGGCACGTAAAAAAGTTACAACGGTCGCAGGCAGGTCAGCATAGTCGGTGTTCTGTTGCATTCTTTGCGGACGGCCGCGGGTATGCATGAGAAACAGACCGGCATCCGCTGCAGCAACCACCTTGGCCATAGCGACATCAAAAGTCAGACCACTGATGTCATTAACAAAATTGGCGCCGGCAGCAAGTGCCGCCCGGGCAACCGATGATTTGCTGGTGTCGATCGACAAGGGGATATTGCTATGACGACGCAGTCCCTCAATAACCGGAATCACCCGCGCAAGCTCAGCTTCTGCCGAAACCGGGGCAGCTCCCGGGCGGGTGCTTTCGCCGCCGATATCCAGGATGGCAGCCCCTTCGGACTCCATTTGCAACCCCCGCTCAACGGCCGCCGCAGCCTGGATATAAGTCCCCCCGTCGGAAAAAGAATCCGGCGTCACATTAACAACAGCCATGATACGGGGCTGCTCCAGATTTAAAACGCAATCGCGTCCGGCCAGAGCAGTTGAACAGGTAAGCTCACTCAAGATTTTTTCGCTGGGCCATCATCTCCGGTGTCATCATCGGCATCCTTCAGATGGTCCGGTCTCGTACCCTTGTCAGCATCTGCCGGGTCCTCTTTTTGCGAGTCTGATTCTGCTCCGGCAGTCTCTGAATCATCCCCTGACTCATCGGCTTCTGTCGCTGTTGTATCTTCCGACGGGGAAACATCCTGATCTGTCACCTCGCTGGCAACGGTCTGATCTTCCTGTTTTTCAAACACGAACGTATCAGCAGTCTGGTCCTTCACCTGTTTCTGCAGATAATCAGGAAGGCCTTCGGGGAAAACCACGGCATGAATCTCATTCATGTCAAGGGTTTCCTTCTCCAGCAGCAGCTCTGCCAGAGCGACAAGACGATGCTGATTTTCTTTCATCAGGTTACGGGCGATCTCGTAATTATCATTAATAATGCGCCGAATCTCGTTATCAATCTCTACGGCCGTGGCTTCGCTGTAATTTTTACCTGTACTCATATCGCGGCCGAGAAAAACCTCACCTTCTTTCTCCCCGAAAGCAACCGGCCCGAGCTTCTCGCTCATACCCCATTCACAGACCATTTTGCGGGCGATCGTTGTCACCCGTTCCAGATCGTTGCTGGCGCCACTGGTAACGGAATCAAAGGTGAGCTCTTCGGCAATGCGACCACCCAGCATGGACCTTATGCGGATATTGAGTCCCTTGTTGGTTTCATTGTATTTTTCTTCGTCCGGAAGGTACATGGTGACCCCCATGGCACGGCCACGAGGAATGATCGACACCTTGTGCACCGGGTCCGAGTCAAGCGACAACAGCGAAATCAGTGCATGACCGGCTTCATGATAAGAAGTGACCTTTTTTTCCTCTTCGGTAATCACCATGGAACGCCGTTCCGCTCCCATCAGCACTTTATCCTTGGCTGCCTCAAAATCAGACATGTTGGCTTCGCTCTTGTTCGAACGCGCAGCGAGCAACGCCGCTTCATTAACCAGGTTTGCCAGATCGGCGCCTGAAAAACCGGGAGTACCTTTGGCAACAAGTCCCAGGTTGACATCGTCGGACATCGGGACCTTGCGTGAATGGACATGCAGTATTTTCTGGCGTCCCTTGACATCAGGGCGCGGAACGACTACCTGACGGTCAAAACGGCCCGGACGTAATAACGCCGGATCCAGCACATCGGGACGGTTCGTAGCAGCAACAAGAATAACCCCTTCATTCGACTCGAATCCATCCATCTCAACCAGCAGCTGATTGAGTGTTTGTTCGCGTTCGTCATGGCCGCCCCCCAGTCCGGCACCACGATGCCGCCCCACGGCATCAATCTCATCGATAAAAATGATGCAGGGGGCGTTCTTTTTCCCCTGCACAAAGAGATCGCGAACCCGGCTGGCACCAACTCCGACAAACATCTCAACAAAGTCGGAACCGGAAATGGTAAAGAAAGGCACGCCGGCTTCACCGGCAACGGAACGGGCCAGCAGGGTTTTCCCGGTACCCGGCGATCCGACCAGCAGCACGCCCTTCGGAATCTTGCCGCCCAGCTTGGTAAATTTTTTCGGATCGCGAAGAAACTCTACGATCTCTTCGAGTTCCTGTTTGGCTTCATCAACGCCGGCAACATCCTTGAAGGTGACGTTTCCGGCCGTATCGGTCAGCAGTTTTGCCTTGCTTTTACCAAAACTCATGGCTTTACCGCCGCCCGACTGCATCTGGCGCATGAAGAAAATCCAGACGGCAATCAACAGCAGTATCGGTCCCCAGGAGATCAACAGGGTAAACCAGAAGCCCTGATCATCAACCGGCTTGGCCTCTATCTGAATCCCACGCTCTTTCAGTTCCGGCAACAGTTCCTCGTCACGTGGAACAAAAGTCTGAAATTGACTGCCATCTTCCAGTGTGCCGGTCAATTGACCGCCTTTGAAAACGACACTGACGACGCGGTTATCTTCAACTGCCTGCAGAAACTCGGTGTAGTTTATCGGTCTCTGGGTTTCCTGTTTTTGCGTCATCATATTAAAAAGCATGATCATCAACAGTGAAATGACCAGCCACAAGGCTAAATTTTTCTGAAATTGGCTCACTTATCAACCCCCTGTCGGGTAATTAACAACAACTCGAACGCTTAAAACAGACGTTCACAAAACGGCCTAAACTAGCAGGAAAACCTACCATAAAGAGCCGCGCCCCACAAGGACTTAATGTCCGCTTTTTCAGTCGCTGCAGACCAATTCAAAGCGAGCTGTCCTGCCGCTGCTCAGCCCCGCAACGGCATGCCGCGACCGCTGCACACCAACAACCCACAAGAGTTTTCTGCCGGAAAAGAGCAGGGGGACACGATATCGATCCTCCTTTTCTATGTGCAAATCAGAAAAAAGTCGCTTCAGACGTTTCCGGCCGGACATGCCCAGAGGCGCAAAACGATCACCAGGCTGCCAGTTGCGCAAGGACATTACCGAGCCGCTGGCGTCCAGATCAAAACAAACGCTCTCCCTGGTTTCCGCCTGCGGACGCTCCACCAGTGTTACCACCAGCTTCCGACCATCCGGCAGATACGTCTCACCGGGAATCTGCACCGGCAGGTCAAATGGCACCGGTGGATCAGGAGGGTCATTGCGCAACCAGAGATGATTATAGCGCCGCGCCACCCAGCAGCCCGGCAGATCAAGCTGAGCCTGGCTGCGGGGGCCATCAAGAAGATCGCTGATGGCACGCAGGTGAATCGCTTCGACCCCCTCAAGATGCCCACACACCTGCCTGACGGCTTCGCGTAACAGGCGCAATCGTAACGCCCGGTGGCAATCGAGCAGCCTTATTCGCGACAAACGCAAACCATCCTGCGTGGCAACAACCATCAGCGGAAAAGTCTCTTGCAACTGCCGCTGCCAGTAATCTTCCTCACTGGCGATCTGCCGGCTCAATTCCGTAATCCGCTCATCCAGCCGTGGATTGATCTTCTCCAGCAACGGCACAACCTGCATTCTTAAGGTATTACGAACAAAGGTCGGGTCCTGGTTGCTGGCATCTTCACGCCAGTCAAGCTGCTGCTGTCGGGCATAATCCCGGATCTGCCGACGACTGCAGTTCAGTAACGGTCGCCACCAGATCCCGTCACGTTCTGCCATCGCGGCCAGACCGCTCAAGCCGGAACCACGTGTCAGGCGCAGCACAAAAGTTTCCACCTGATCGTCACGATGATGCCCGAGAGCAATCAGATCGGCCCCCTGCTGGTCAGCCAGCCGCTGCAACAGTTCGCGGCGCACCTTGCGACCGGCCATTTCCAGGCTGACTTTTTCCATTTTTGCCAGCGCCGGCACGTCACGAGAAACACTGTGACAGGGAATATTCAGCTGCCGGCACAAGTTCGAGACAAAACGTGCGTCAGCAGCGGCTTCGGATCGAATCTGATGATTCAGGTGAAAGGCCTGCAGGTTCAGAGGCGGCCGATCAGAGCGTGATCGGGCGATGCGGTCAAGCAGGTGCAGCAAAACAACCGAATCAACGCCACCGGATACCGCCACGATCAGCGTGTCACAATGTTCGGGAAGGGACTGCAATACTGCGCTTTCAAGAAGACAATTCGACATGAACCTACCGGGCGACCGCTGACGAAAAAAGCCCTTCCGACGAGAAGGGCTTTTTTCATGATGGTGGCGGTGCAGAGATTCGAACTCCGGACACTGCGGATATGAGCCGCATGCTCTAACCAACTGAGCTACACCGCCAGATAAATCTATCTGTATCCCCGCTGGGAGATCATCGCTGTGGTTGCGGGAGAGGGATTTGAACCCCCGACCTTCGGGTTATG
Source organism: Pelovirga sp. (assembly GCA_041686715.1). Lineage (GTDB taxonomy): Bacteria > Desulfobacterota > Desulfuromonadia > Desulfuromonadales > Geopsychrobacteraceae > Pelovirga. The sequence goes on along the minus strand of JAWLDI010000003.1, from coordinate 29,243 downwards.
AGCCCGACGAGCTACCAGACTGCTCCATCCCGCGACATGAGCACTGGAAAATAATCTCCGGTTGGACAAAAGTCAAGAGAAAAAACCCCTTCACAGCTTTGTTCTGATCAGGGCGTGTGGCGGGTGACCAGCCCCTCGATCTGCTCTTTGTCAAGAATAATTTGACGGGCTACCCCGGCCGTATTCGAATCAGCATAAGGGCCGACCCGAACGCGGTACCAGATTCCCCGTTCTCCCAGATCGGCCTCTGCCAGAAAGGCCGGGTAGCCCTTATCGATCATCGTCTCACGCAATGAGGCGGCATCTGCTGCCGAGCCAAAAGAGCCAACCTGCACGACGTGAGTTCCCTGAGGGGCAACCGATGGCAAGGCCTGAACAGAATCAGCCGCTGTCACCGCAGGGGCCTCCTGCTGTTGGGGTTGTGCTGCTGCCCGGGCAGCGGTTTCGGTCTGCCCAGACCTGACAACGATGGGGCTATCGTCCAGGTCCAGTGGTGGCTGGGTCGTCGGCTGCTCGACCTCAGGCGTCGGCGGCTGATTAATGCCACTGCCCAGTGGGGCCGATTCACGGGCCAGATCATCATAAAAACTCAATCGCGCGCTTTCTACCACAGCATCGACAAGGCGATCACCACGCTCCGGCGCTGTCACCTCCTCATCCGTAGCGACCGGTGGCGATACCGGTTCCGGCGCTGCCACCGGGACCTGAACAATCCTCGCCGTCTCCTGTTCTTCAAGCTGCAGGGCCATATCGCGTTCGGCACCGCGCCGTCCCGTAGTGACCCCGAGCACAAAGCTCACCAGTGACACCAGCAGCAGCAATGCCAGCAGAATGATTGTCTGGCGTTTTTCAAGACGTCTCTGGGTACGGGTTTTTGTTGTTGACTGCATTCTTTGCCCCCTTATCGCGGGATTGTCGCTTCACATTTTTTCCGGCGCCGAGACCCCGAGCAGGCTCAGCGCATTGGCCAGAACGATCCGTACGGCATTGACCAGGTAAAGCCGGGCACGAGTCACCGGCAACTCGTCAACCAGGACTCGCTGGCGGTTATAATAGCCATGCAGGAGTGCCGCCAGATCCTGAAGGTAAAAGACCACCCGATGTGGCTCGTAGTGAAGAGCAGCCCCCTCAACGACCTCAGGAAAACGCGACAACTGTCTGATCAGAGCAATTTCTTCGTCCAGGGTCAAGAGATTAAAATCAAACTGCCGAAGGTCAGGTTGTTCAATGCCGATTTCTGCAGCATTCCGGTTGATACTGCAGATCCGCGCGTGGGCGTATTGTACATAATAGACCGGATTATCACTGCTGTTCTGTTTCGCCAGTTCCAGGTCAAAGTCAAGCTGACTGTCGCAGCGTCGCATCAGAAAGAAAAACCGGCAGGCATCGCGGCCGACCTCATCAATTACTTCACGCAGGGTAATAAAATTTCCGGAACGCTTTCCCATCACGTAAGGTTGACCATCGCGAAGCAGATTGACCATCTGGATCAGCAACACCTCCAGGGCCTCTGCGGGCATGCCAAAGCCTTTCAGCATGGCTTTCATGCGTGGTATATAGCCATGGTGATCAGCCCCCCAGACATCAATAACCCGATCAAAACCGCGGTCAAACTTTTCCAGATGATAGGCGACGTCAGAGGCAAAATAGGTGTAACTGCTGTCCGACTTGATCAGTACCCGGTCCTTGTCGTCACCAAACTCTGTCGTTCGCAGCCACAGCGCCCCGTCGTCTTCATATGTCAATTCCTTGTCGGCAAGACGCTGAAGCTCCGTTTCCACCATGTTACGATCATACAGGCTCTGCTCACTGTACCAGGTGTCAAAAACGATTCCGAAGGCCTCCAGATCAGTGGCAATCCAGCCCAGGATCTGTTCCACGCCGAAGCGCGCACAGCGGCTGACCGCCTCCTGCTCGGTCATATCGTCAAGCGCACCCTGTTCCTGCTGCAAGTGGGTTGCCAGTTCGATAATATAAGGCGCCTGGTAACCATCTTCGGGAAAATCAATTGCCTTTCCCTGTAGCTCACGCAGGCGCAATAGGATGGATCGACCCAGGGTCTGCACCTGGTTACCGGCGTCGTTGATATAATATTCACGCTGTACGTCAAAACCGGCCGCAGCGAGAATGGCGGCCAGCGCATCACCGACCACGGCACCTCGACCATGGCCGATATGAAGGGGCCCGGTCGGATTGGCACTGACGAATTCTACCTGCACCTTGATCCCGCGACCGGCCTGTGAACACCCGAACTGCTCCTTTTCATCATATATGCGGTGCAGGGTGGAGGCCCAGTAGCCGGGTGCAAGACGAAAATTGATAAAACCCGGGCCGGCAACATCAACCCGCGCGAACAGCTCCGATTGGCGCAGGCCATTGACAAGAATATCGGCAATCAGGCGTGGGGACCTGCCCTCAAAACGAGCAAGCATCATCGCCAGGTTGGTCGCATAATCGCCATGATCGGGATTTTTTGGAACTTCAAGCTGAATTTCGCCAGGCACCTCCCCGGAGGTCAGGGTTGCCTGCTGATAACAGTTTTCAAGCGTCTTCCTGATGGCTGAGCGGATATCTTCCCTAATCACCTGATGCCTCTTTCTGTAGTTTTTCTGCGGAACGGCTCTCGGGAACGTAATAAATCTGTTCTCCTTCACGCACCATCCCCAGCCTGGTACGAGCGAGATGTTCCCAGTAATCCCGATCGCTGTTCAGTCGTTCAATTTCCTGTCGCAGTTGTTGGCGCTCCTGCTGCATTTCCTGAAGCCGCAACTGCAATTCCTGCTGCTGTCGCTGGGCCTGAATAATTCTCATCACACCGCGGTTGCCGAAGACAGCATAGGCAGCCATGAGCACTATAATGGTCAGCAGACAAATGGTCAGCAGATTATTTCTACCGGGCGATCCCGGTTCACGTTCCGATCCCACGTTGTTCCTCGTAAAAGATCCTGCCCTGACACCACATATCCAGACTCTCACGCGGCCATGTCCGGGTCAAGCAGCGACTGACAGCATCAAGCAATCAACCATTCAACTGCCGCCCATACCGCCACTGAACCCACCGACTGAACCGATACCCAACATGGTAAAGGTGAGCATAAAAGAACGTTCACCGTCGGTTCGCTCACGCAACGTCAAGAGCAGGCTCCAGCACTGACGTCGGTACTCAATCCCGACCCGCTGTTCCAGCTGATCATCGTTGAAAAAATCATAGCGCTGCTGATAAGTCAGGTAAATCGGCCGTAAGAAACCAAGCCCCAGATCGATCTCACCATAATCAAGGTCTCTGGGTCGGTCAATATTGTAACTGAACCGCAGGTAATTTTCAGACTGGTCGGCAATCCGTCCGCCAAGCAGCCATTTTTTAACTTCACGGGACCGGGAATCGACAATCAGATCCGTTGACAACTGCATTCGTGGCAACGGCAACAATGTCAACTGGGCCCGGGCATCGCCAAATCCTTTTTCAAGCCGGTCTTTGTTCAGGTGCTGCAATACCGAAAGACGCAGGTAGAGCCAGTCCCGGTACTGTTGGCGGCCATCCTCGTAGTCCAAACGAGCGCGCAAACGCTGCACCAGTGCGTATTCGAAACGATTGAGCGGAGCGATCCGGTCAAAGGAATCGAACTGGGGAATGTGACTCTGATCCTCGTCGGGAATATATTCATAAAAAATTTCGGGGTTGATACTGTGGCGCATCAGGCCCAGGCCCCCAAAAGGCAGCCCATAGGTTCGCTGTAACGGCTGCGTTGCTACCCGCGTGGACACCTCGATCATTCCCTGCTGTTCAGTTGTTGGATCCTGGTTCATATCCCAATAGTAGCGCTGGCGGTAGGCTACCAGCGGAGTAACGCTGAGCCAGTTTGTCAAGCGTGCGTTCAAGGTCAAGGCCGGCCGCAGCATCAGTCGTTGGCCGGTGGCCCCCTCACGGCGCCAGAAATGCGTGTATTCGCTCCCCAGCTCGTAAGCCAATGGGGTACTGCCGATACGGCTGCGGGCAATGTTGAAATTGATTCGCGGCAGTAACTGCAGGGTACGACGCTGATCGGTTTCCAGATTCCTGGTATACTGCATCAGACCGACCAGATTCGCACGTCCCCAGTTACGGCTCAGGGAAAAGGTCGAACGCACCTGATCTCGATTGTAATCTCCGGCAAGCTCACCAAAATCCTCGAAGTATTCGTCATCATTGACGTACAGGGCATCAGCCACGATGCGCACGGCTCCCGGCAGGGTGCCTGTATGCTGCCACTCAAGGGCGTACCGTTCTTCATCGATCCGTTCGTCATCCACCTCACGTACGTCGATATGATAAGCGCGTGCCTCACCGGCATTGTTACGGCCGAAAATGTAGCGGTACTCCAGCCCCTTACCGATTCCCATTGTCGACAAGTAGTCAAGGTAGAGGGTGGCATCCTGATTGACCCCCAGCACCTGGTAGTAAGCAGCACCATAGGCGAATCCGCGCTTTTTCGAATAGCCGACAGAAGGAATCAGTAAACCGGATTCACGCTCGGTCTTTGCCGGATAAATCATGTAGGGGAAATAAAGGGTAGGAATGTTTTTGAGGTAAAAAACAGTATTACGGGCACGCGCATACTCACCCAGGGTCACATCGATACGACCGGCACCGAACTTCCAATCAGGAACCTCGCCGTCGCAGGTTGTGAGGGTTCCTGCAGTAATCCGATAATCGTCCTCACCCAATTGCTCAATGGTGGAACCATGAACATGAAGATTTTCGTCCCGTAAAAAAAAATATCCCTGCTCAACCCGTCCGGTGCCGTCTGCAAGATTATAACAGGCTGCCGATCCGGTGAGCAGTTCCGTAGGGGAAAGAAAACGTACATCGCCGGTGGCTTCGACTTCCCCGGTCGTACGATTCCAGCTCATCCGCTCGCTCGTCACTTCCAGATCACCCTGGGTCAGCCTGACATCACCAGTGGCACGATAAAGTTCCGTATCACGATCGTAACTCAATTCATCTGCTTCGAGATGAATCGGCTCACCCATCACCACCACGCGACTGCGTGCCTCGACAGTAACAGTCCCGGCAGAACATATCAGCAGCAACAGAACAAGCAGGCGGGTCAGCATAAAGAACTTCCAAAAGTTAACAGTAGTTAAAGAATGATCGGCGTAACATCGGTTTGCAGTACCAGGTGCTCACGAATTGCCGCAACCAGAAACAGTGAGCCGGCAACCACAACCGGCTCTTGTTCTGACCGTGACCGCCGCACCGCCTGCAGAGCGGCAACCGGCGCGTCGTAAGCCCGGGCCGCAATGCCCCGTTCAGCGGCCCGGGCACACAGCAACGAGGGCTCGGCCGCGTCCTCTACCGGGGGGCAGACCGCATGGACAGATTTACAAAAAGGCAGCAGCAGATCAAGCATCGGCAGCACCTGTTTATCGGCCTTACAACCAAAAATCAAATGAATACCACGTATGTTGTTAGTGTCCAGATAAGTGGCAAGAATACCGGCACCAGCCAAGTTGTGAGCTCCGTCCAGAAGGATCTGCTGCGGCAGCCACTCCAGCCTTCCCGGCCAGCAGACAGTTTCCAGTCCTGATCGCACGGCAGCAGTCTTTAGACTGACACCCATATCACCCAGACACGCTGCGGCAGCAGCTGCCAGGGCCAGATTCTGGTGCTGATGTACACCAACCAGCGCGGGGCGGACAGCCGACAGCTGTAACCGGTCGGCAACAACGTCGAAACTCCCGGTTGCTGATTGCCAGCGGTAATCACGATCAGCCAGCAGTAACGGGCTGCCTAGCTGGTGGGCACGCTGCTGCAATAGCGCCGCCGCCGCCGGTTGCTGGCGGGCGCTGATGACGGGAACGCCGGGCTTGATAATGCCGGCTTTCTCTGCCGCGACCTGCGCCAGGGTCTCCCCCAGGTGACGGGTATGGTCAAGGGCGATGGGGGTTATAAGGCATAGCTCAGGGGTTACAACATTGGTCGCGTCCAGTCGCCCCCCCATACCGCACTCCAGAATGGCCCAGTTGGCACCATGGCGCTGAAAGCTGAGCAAAGCCATTGCGGTAGTCACCTCAAAGAATGTCGCCTGCAGCTCCTCGGCGTGTGGACGCAGTTCCGCGATTAAGTCGATCACTTCGGCCAGATCGAGTTGCCGGGTATCGACCCGAATACGCTCGGTAAATTGATGCAGATGCGGTGAGGTGTAAAGCCCGGCAGAAATACCGGCAGCGTGGAAAATGGCCGCCAGCGCCGCAGCGGTCGACCCCTTGCCGTTGGTCCCGGCAATATGCACGACGCGCAGATCCCGGTGCGGGTTGCCGACCCGATCCAGCAGCTCACCAATAGTCGTGAGGCCCAGCTTGATGCCGAAGAATCGAAGCGAATAAAGATAGTTGAGACTCTCGCGATGGTTCGGCAGCATCGCGTTGATCAGCTTTTGGTAAAAATACGCAGAATCTGGGACAGGGTCTTTTTCATTTCCTGGCGTGGCACGATCATATCGATCATCCCATGTTCAAGCAGATACTCCGAACGCTGAAACCCCTCCGGCAGGGTCTGGCGAATAGTCTGCTCGATAACTCGCGGCCCGGCAAAACCGATCAGGGCCCGTGGTTCGGCAATATTCAAATCGCCCAGCATGGCAAAACTGGCTGTCACCCCGCCGGTCGTCGGATCAGTCAGTACCGAAAGAAAAGGGATCCCGGCGGCCTTGAGGCGCGCCAGGGCAGCGCTGGTTTTCGCCATCTGCATCAGTGACAGAATACTTTCCTGCATTCGTGCCCCTCCTGACGAAGAAAACACCAGCACCGGCGCATTGGTTTCCACACCTTTTTCTATGGCCCGGGTGATTTTTTCGCCAACAACCGAGCCCATGCTGCCGCCCATAAAAGAAAAGTCAAATACCGCGACAACTACCGGCAGACCATCAAGTTGGCCTTCTCCACAAATGATTGCGTCTCCATCTCCGGCTTTTTTTACCGCTGTCTTAATCCGATCCTTGTATTTTTTTGAATCCTTGAAATCCAGAAAATCAACAGAACGCATCTTAGCGTCCATCTCAACAAAGGTTCCGGCATCCAGAATCAGGTCGATCCGGTCGCGCGCGCCGATGCGAAAATGATAATCGCATTTAGGACAGACATTAAAGTTGCGCTCGATTTCCTTGCCGTAGATAATTTCCTGACAATTTTTGCATTTTGTCCAAACCCCTTCCGGCACTTGAACATTCTTTTTTTCTGCAGAAGCCGTCACCGGCTTTTTTTTACGAAACCAGACCATGTTCAACCCCTTTATCGGTTCGTGAACTTGTAAATCCGTTCGCCCATGACATGGGCGGGGCCGCCGACAGAATCATCTGCTACGGTAGCGCCCGGTGCAACAGCGCGAGACGAATCAGCGGAACAGATCAGACATTCTTAGCGTTTACAAGCTGTTTTCATAGCCGCTGTAAAGGCGGTTACCTTTGCCGACAGTTCACCTGTATGACTGTGCTCGGCGATCATTCTGACCAGGGCGCTGCCAACCACCACAGCGTCGGCAAATTCGGCCACGGCCCCCGCATCGGCGGGAGTAGTAATCCCAAAACCGACCGCCACGGGAACCTGCGTCAACTGCTTAAGACGGCTGACAGCGTCACGGATAGCTGCCGGAGAGACCGCCTGCGTTCCGGTTACCCCGGTCATTGACACATAATAGATATAGCCTTCAGCCGTTGCCGCCAGATGTTCCATCCGCTCCGCCGGCGTGGTCGGTGCAAGCAGGGTAATCAGCGGTAATCCGGCGGCAGTGCAGGCGGGCCGGATTTCTTCCATTTCCTCGGGAGGCAGGTCCACCAGCAGCAGACCATCAACACCGGCGGCCGTTGCGTCCCTGGCAAAACGCTCGATACCGTAACAAAAAACCGGATTGTAGTAGCCCATCAACACCAGGGGAATCTGCACATCACGCCGCGCTTCACTGACAATACGCAATACCGTCGCCAGGTTCGTTCCCGCCGCCAGGGCGCGTTCAGATGCGGCCTGAATCGTCGGTCCGTCAGCCATCGGATCGGAAAAAGGAATCCCCAGTTCAATGACATCGGCACCGGCGGCGGCCAGCACTCGGATCAGCTCAACGGTCTGCTCCGGTGACGGGTCTCCCGCCGTAATAAAAGGGATCAGGGCCGCATCGCCGCGGTTTTTCAATTCGTCAAAGGTGTTCTGCAGACGCAACATGATATCCGTATTTCGCAACTGGCTGGTTAGACCATTAACATTTCTGACAACGACAGATCAGCTTAGACGATTCCCTGCGGGGGTTTCAATCATTTTTTCAAGGTAATCGTCTTTACGTAGACTCTTTGTTGTCCGACCTGCTTGTTGAGGCCCTTGCTGCTGGTGCCGATCCCGGTTTTTTTCTGCGCCTGGGGCGGCGGCGCTTGCGGGCTTCCACGGGCTTCTCAACAACCGGGCGCTTCTTTTTAGGCCGAGCACGCTTGTAGGTGAAACAGAAGTCTTCATCCACCGGCACCTGGCTGGGAATCTTGAACCCCAGATAATCTTCGATATCAGGAAGCACGTAAACCGTCTCTTCATCAGCAAAGCTGATAGCCCGGCCGAGGGCCCCGGCGCGAGCTGTCCGCCCGATCCGATGGACGTAATCCTCACGATCCTGGGGCAGGTCGTAATTGATAACATGGGTTACCTGATCTACATGGATACCCCGTGAGGCAACATCGGTGGCAACCAGGTGGATGATACTGCCGAGTTTGAACTGATCGAGAATCCGCATCCGCTTTTTCTGCGGGATATCGCCGGACAGCACGGCACTGGAAAGATCGTTAGCTTTGAGCAGGGCGTCAATCTTTTCCGCTTCGATCTTGGTGTTGACAAAAATCATGACCCGCTCGGCCTTCTTTTCCTGTTGCAGCAACCCCAGCAACAGGGCGAACTTTTCCCGTCGCGTGACGTGATAGAGGACCTGCTCAACCCCCTCTGCGGAGACCTGATCAGGGGCAATTTCTACCCGCTCAGCAAGATCCATGAACTCATAGGCCAGTTCCATCACCTGAGGTGACAGGGTCGCTGAAAACAGCATGGTCTGGCGTTTTTCAAAGGGCGGCAATTTACGCAGCAGGTAACGCAAATCCTTGATAAATCCCATATCAAACATGCGATCTGCTTCGTCTATAACCAGCGCCTCGACCTGCTTGAAAGAAAAAACCCGTTGTTTGAAGTAGTCAATCAGCCGGCCCGGGGTCGCAACAATAATATCGACACCATCCCTTAACGCCTGGCGCTGTTTCTCATAATCAACCCCACCAAATATCGGCTGGACCTTGATTCCGGTATGGCGTCCGAGCAGATCGGCATCCTGACAGATCTGTACCACCAGTTCGCGCGTCGGTGCCATCACCAGGGCACGAGGGCTGGGTCCCGACGGACGTGGATTGGCAAGCAGGCGGCAGAAAATGGAAATCAAGAAAGCGGCGGTTTTACCAGTCCCGGTCTGCGCCTGAGCGGCGACATCCTTTCCTCCCAGGGCCAGGGGAATCGACTCCTGCTGGACCGGTGTCAGACTGACAAAGCCGGCGTCGTCAATTCCCTGCATCACTGCCGTAGGCAGCTTTAATTCGACAAATTTCATCACAACTCTACTTTCATCGCTTCCGCGACCGTATTGATATCTTTGTCACCCCGACCGGACAGACAGATGACAATCACCTGCTCAGGGTCCATGGTCGGTGCCAGTTTGATCACCTCGGCAATGGCATGCGCTGTTTCAAGGGCGGGGATAATCCCCTCGGTTTGCGTCAATGTGCGAAATGCGGCCATGGCTTCATCATCGGTAACGGCTACATACTGGGCCCGCTTGATGTCGCGCAGATGGGCATGTTCAGGACCGACGCCCGGGTAATCAAGACCGGCAGAAATAGAATGGGCATGCTGAATCTGACCGTCTTCATTCTGCAGAAGACAGGTCTTGTTACCATGCAGCACCCCGGTCGAGCCGGCCCCCAGTGAGGCCGCATGCTTGCCGGTGTCAACCCCGAAACCGGCCGCTTCAACCCCCAGCAAGCGCACATCGGGGTCACCGATAAAGGGATAAAACAGCCCGATGGCGTTGGAACCACCGCCGATACAGGCTACCGCCACATCAGGCAGACACCCTTCCGCAGCAAGAATCTGTTCTCTTGATTCTGTGCCGATAACCGCCTGGAAATCACGGACCATCATCGGATAGGGATGAGGCCCGGCGACCGTACCGATGACATAAAAGGTATCGCGCACGTGGGTGACCCAGTGGCGCAGGGCATCATTCATGGCGTCCTTCAGGGTCGCTGTGCCGCTGGTTACTCCCGTCACTTTCGCACCAAGGAGCTTCATGCGAAAGACATTAAGAGACTGCCGCCTGATATCTTCCGTCCCCATGAAAATTTCACACTCCAGGCCGAATAATGCCGCCACGGTTGCTGTTGCCACCCCGTGTTGGCCGGCACCGGTTTCGGCAATGACCTTCTTTTTTCCCATCCGCCGCGCCAGCAGCACCTGGCCAACGGTGTTGTTGACTTTGTGCGCGCCGGTATGATTGAGATCTTCGCGCTTGAGATAGATCTTCGCCCCGCCCAGTTTCCGCGTCAGCCGCTCAGCGAAATACAGCGGGCTGGGACGACCGACGTAATGCTTCAGGTAGTAGTCAATTTCCTCCTGAAAGCCGGGATCCAGGCGTGCCGCAGCGTAAGCTTCTTCGAGTTCGAGCAATGCCGGCATCAGGGTTTCAGCGACATAGCGGCCGCCGTACTGGCCGAAATGCCCGTGCTGATCAGGATATTCGTATGTCATGCGTTCCTCACCTGTTCAATAAATTGGGCGACCAGCGTCATATCCTTCTGTCCCGGTTCGCTCTCAACACCGCTGGACACGTCAACGGCATAGGGGTTGACCAATTGTATCGCCGTCGCCACATTGGCCGGACTGAGTCCTCCAGCGAGAACAATCGGTTTTTCCAGCATAGCACGATTGACCAGCTGCCAATCGAACTGGCGACCGCTGCCACCGTATTGTTCATCACTCCAGGCATCAAGCAGCAGGGCCGTCACCGGGTAATCGTCCAGCTGGTTGAGAGAATTTTCATTCCTGACCCGCAGAGCCTTAATGACCGGATAAGGGTCCAGGCAGCATTCAGTCACACTTTCCTCACCGTGTAACTGCACCAGCTGCAACCCGGTCTGCACCATGATCTGGTGTATTTTTACTGCCGGGGTGTTAACGAACAGACCGACCGTTGAAATAAACGGAGGCAGGGCCGCAACAATCTCGGCAACCCGCTCCGGCGCGATATAACGGGGGCTGGCAGGATGAAACACGAAACCAATGGCGTCAGCTCCGGCCGCCACCACGCCTTTGGCATCGGCCAGACGGGTAATACCGCAAATTTTTATCCGCGTTGTCGCCATCAGTCAACAGCCCCAAGGAGCTCTCGCAATTTTACGGCGATATCTGCTTCACGCATCAGACTCTCGCCGACCAGGAAGGCCCGGGCACCGGCACGTTGCATGCGTTCAATATCTGCACGCGAACTGATGCCGCTTTCAGCAACCGCAAGTTGCTCATCCGGCACCAGGGCAGCAAGGGTTTCGGTAATTTTTAGATCAGTAACAAAGGTCCGCAGATCACGATTGTTAATACCGATCAGATCCACCGGCAGGCCAAGTGCCCGTTGCATTTCAGCGGCATCGTGTACCTCCAGCAGGGTATCGAGGCGTAATGCTGTTGCCTGTTCGGCCAGATCCCGTAACTGTTTGTCATCAAGAGCAGCGGCGATCAGCAGCACCGCGTCGGCGCCGGCCAGCCGCGCCTGGTAAAGCTGGTAAGCATCAACAATAAAATCCTTGCACAACAGCGGCAGGGACACCTGTTCCCGGATCAGCCCCAGGTAGCGCAGGTGGCCATAGAAATACTGCTGGTCAGTCAGCACCGACAGACAGGTGGCACCGGCATCCTGATACTGTTCGGCAATAGCCACCGGATCAAAATCGGCGCGGATAATCCCTCTGGAGGGAGACCCTTTTTTTACCTCGGCGATGATGGGCGTTCCGCCGGAGGCCGCCATCGTTCGCAGCGCCCGGGCAAAGCCGCGCGGGATATCCTCAAGATCACCGACCCGTCCGGCCAGATCAGCAAGGGAACGCTGCGCCCTGGCGGCAGCGACCTCCTCTTGTTTGGTTATCAGTATCCGGTCCAGAATCATTGGTTTGTCATCCTTACCAGTGCCGTCAGCATTGAGGCGGCGTGGCCACCGTCAATCGCCCGGGCGGCCATGGTGAGGCCGTCAGCGACGCTCTCTACCACCCCTGCCGCCAGGAGTGCATAAGCACTATTAAACAGGACAATATCACGATGCGGCCCTGCTGCCCCGTCCAGAATCGCACGGATCATTTCGGCATTCCGGATGGCATCTCCGCCCTGCAGATCTTCCAGAGCACAGCGGTTCAGACCGAACTGTTCCGGGGTAATGGTTGCCACCGACACCCCGTTATCATCAATCGTCGCGATCAGGGTCGAACCGGTCAGGGTTATTTCATCCATGCCGTCACTGCCGTGAACGACAAACCCTTTCCGGCAACCGAGGGAAAACAGCACCCTGGCCAGTTTTTCCACCAGATCCGACCGGTAGACCCCCAGCACCTGGCGGTTGGCCCTGGCCGGATTCGTCAAAGGACCGAGAACATTAAAAATGGTTCGTATGCCGATCTCGCGTCGTGGGCCGATGGCATGCTTCATCGCCCCGTGCAGCGCCGGGGCGAATAAAAACCCGACCCCGATCTCCTCGATACACTGGCTCACCAGCAGCGGCGAGACGTCCAGATTGACCCCGAGATGCTCGAGGACATCGGCACTGCCACAGGCTGAAGAAACGCTGCGGTTGCCGTGCTTGGCGACCTTGACGCCGCAGGCAGCAACAACCAGTGCAACGGTGGTCGAAATATTGAAGCTGCGGGTGCCACTGCCACCGGTACCACAGGTGTCGAGAATGGTTTCACGATCAAGGTTGATGTCATCGCGGTCAATATCAAGGGTAGCATGAACGGCAATCGGCGTTGCATGATCACGCATGACCCGGGCCGCGCCGACAATCTCCTCGATGGTCTCCCCTTTCATCCGCAGCGCAGTAATAAAAGCACCGATCTGGGCTGCCGTCGCCTCGCCGCCCATGATCATGGTCATCACCTCGATCATCATCTGCTCAGATAAGTTACGCCCTTCCACCAGCAGACCGATCGCCTCTTTGATCATATCGCTGCCTCCAATGTACTCAGATCAAGAAAATTGCCGAGCAGGCGCTTGCCTTCAACGGTCAGAATCGATTCGGGATGAAACTGTACTCCCCAGACCGGCAAGGACGAATGCTCAAGTCCCATGATCTCTTTTTCTGCTGTCCAGGCAGTTATTTTCAGAACTGCCGGAAAACTTTCACGACAGGCCTCAAGAGAATGATAACGGGTTGCCGTGAACGGATTGGACAGGTGGCGAAACAAGCCGCTGCCATCATGCTCGATAAGACTGGTTTTACCATGCATCAGCCGGCCGGCCCGTACCACCTTTCCGCCATAGGCCGCGGTAATCGCCTGATGCCCGAGGCAGATCCCGAGAATCGGAATCCTGCCGGCAAAACGCTTAATGGCAGCAATGGATATTCCGGCCTGAACCGGCGTACAGGGGCCGGGGGAAATAACCAGATGATCCGGCCGCAAGGCAGCAATCTCATCCAGAGTAATTTTGTCATTGCGAAAAACCTGAACCTCTTCACCCAACTCCATGAAATACTGGACCAGATTGTAGGTAAAAGAGTCGTAGTTATCAATCATCAACAGCATGGGATTATTCCATTTCACCGACAGATGCTACAACAGGCCACGATGGGCCATTTCGATGGCACGCTTGACGCCGCGCGCCTTGTTGAGGGTTTCCTGATATTCCATCTCCGGGTCACTGTCGGCAACAACCCCGGCACCCGCCTGCAGATATAACTGATCCTTTTCGATCTGCAATGTCCGGATCGCAATAGCCAGATCCATGTTACCACTGAATGAAAAATAGCCGACCGCGCCACCATAGACTTCACGCCGCGCCGGTTCAAGCTCGTCGATAATCTCCATCGCCCGGATTTTCGGCGAACCGGTCAGGGTCCCGGCCGGAAAGGCCGCCCGGAACACATCAAAACTGTCCAGCTCCGGACGCAGTCGCCCACGCACATTGGAGACAATATGCATGACGTGAGAATAGCGCTCGATCACCTTCAGTTCACTGACCTCAATACTGCCGGCTATGGCAATGCGCCCCACATCGTTACGTCCAAGGTCAACCAGCATGATATGCTCTGCCAATTCTTTCGGATCTGCCAGCAGCTCCATTTCCAGGGCGCGGTCCTCTTCCGCAGTCCGGCCACGCGGACGCGTCCCGGCAATAGGACGGACATCGACGCGGTCCTCCTCTTTGCGCACCAGCACTTCCGGAGAAGCGCCAACGACAATAGAATCGCCAAAGCGCAGAAAGTACATATACGGAGAAGGATTGATCGTCCGTAGAGCACGGTAAATATCGAAAGGATCAGCTTTCAGTGTCGCGCTGAACCGTTGCGACAGCACGACCTGGAAGATGTCGCCGGCACAGATATACTCTTTACATTGTTCCACCGCTGCCTTGAAGTCGGCCGGTGTAAAATTCGGGGTGAATGCTCCGCAGGCGCTCTCATGGTCCGGCGGCCCTGCATAGGTCAGGGGGCGGCGCAGCTGATCAATCAAAGAGTCGATCTGCTGTCGGGCCTCGGCGTAAGCCTGCTGTGGATCATCGCCCTCGCGCAGATGAACATTACAGACGACCTTCACCTTCTGACGCATATTGTCAAAAATAATGACCCTGTCGGTCACCATAAAACAGGCATCCCAGCCACCGATACTGCGGGGGTTACCATCCGGCAAGGCCTCAATAAAGCGCACCATGTCATAACCGAGATAACCGACCGCACCACCAAAAAACAGCGGCAATCCATCAACCGCTACCGGCTGGTAAGCAGCCATGATAGAACGCAGATATTCAAGCGGGTCGCTGACCTCCCCCTGTTGTTCCAGTTGTCCGTCAAACAGAACTTCATAGCTGTTGCCCCGACAACGAAACACGCGCGCCGGACCGCTGCCGAGAAAAGAATAGCGCGCCCATTTTTCACCCCCCTCAATCGACTCCAGTAAAAAGGAATTCTGTCCATCATCAATCTTCCGGAAGGCAGAGACCGGGGTCTCCATGTCGGCAAGAATCTCACGGTAAACAGGGATCAGGTTACCCTGACGGGCCAGACCGAGAAAGTCTTCTTTGCTGGGAAAATACATAAAAAACGATATCCGGATGCAATCCAGGCAGATAGATGTAAGGAATGTGGCACGAAAGTGACGTTTTTTAACACCCATCAACGAAACAAGTCAAGGTTGTACACCGGCTTAACATGGCAGAAAAAAAGATAATCTGGTTATCCACTGTGCTCCAACTGGGCCGGGTAGAGAACCGAAACCGATATGCCCCGCCGGCAATCTGGATCCTGCGACTTCGCGCAGGATGACACAGACACCCTCGTCCGGAGCAGAACCCTGCTGTCATTCTGCGCAGACAAGGAGTTTTGGCCCCGTCAGTGGCCAGACCAAAACAGCATTTGAATCTGAAGCAATCACCTATATGAAAAAAAATACCATTTCATTTTTTTAGAACCCGATATTTTTTTCCGTTTTCAAGGGGGGCATTAACGATCCAAACAGCAGCTCATTTGAACGAGCAAAAAGGACTTTAATAAACATTGTTTAGCTTCACAAAGACTGTCATTAAAACACAGATTCTCATTTTTTTACAGATAGTTAAACACCACAAAGCTATCTATAAAGTCAGGCCCAAAAAACTTGCAATAAAAAAAGTAAAAAAGCGTATTGACATAAATATAACAGCGTATTACTGTTCGTGCCAAGCGCACCAAAAATGGGGCGGAAGTTGCTAAAACGATTATCTGGTCTATTATTTTCGAACAGGTCGTTTTTTTTCGAGGGTCTTCATGTCAGTCAGAGACAAGGATTCATACAACATCCGCTCCGTTGAAAACGCCCTGCACCTGTTAGAGACGTTGGCAAGCAACTCTGACCGCTGCAGCCTGGCACAACTCAGCGACAGGCTAGATATGACCAAGGCCAGCCTCTTTCGCCTGATGGCAACATTCGAAAACATGGGCTACGTCGAGCACAGCGATCGCTCCGGCGAATATCAGCTCGGTATGGCTGCCTTTGAAACCAGCCAGAAGCTGCTGTCACGTATGCCGCTGTTGCGACACGCCCGGCCGGTCATGTCGCACCTGGCCCGCCAGTGTGACGAGACAATCTACCTGGTCGTGCGGCGCGACCAGGACGCCCTGTTTCTCGATATGGCAGACAACGACCAGAAGGTGAATGTTGCCCCCCTGGTCAGTCACCGTTTTCCCCTGAACAGCTGTGCTCCCGGCAAGCTGTTGCTCGCTTTTTCCCAGGGCGCCACGCCCGCGGACGTGGAGACCGGCGCTGACGGACCGACCTGCCAGTCTCAACGGTATTATCTCGATCACAACGGGCTTGGTGAGGGCAGCAGCGCCCTGGCTGTTCCCCTTTTTCAACAGGGGCAGAAACTGGCCGGCTCTCTGACCATCGTCGCACCAACCTTCCGCATGGATGAACAGCGCATTACCAGCGAATTGCTGCCGGCCCTCAAGGCTGCCGGCGATATGATTTCGGCACGGCTCGGTTACAACCTCTACAGCTCCAGAGGGCTTACGTGAAGGAGCCTGACCCAATGTGTCGTAAAAACCAGGCCAGCGCCACACTGCCGTTTTTTACCTGATGAACCCTCTTATGAACCGGATTCGACACTGAAAGGAGGCTATAAATTCGAGAGAGAGCATCACCGCAACACAGTTTCGACTCGGGCTTTAACAGCTTCATGTTAACAACATCATAATGAACAAAGAGGAGGAAATGTATGGAAGATCAAGGTAAAGCCTATTGGCTCGCTACACTCAAACTGATCGGCTCAATTCTCGTTATCTGGGCCATCGTGTCCTACGGGTTCGGAATTCTCCTTGCCCCGGCATTGAACAACATCTCGCTGGGGGGCTATCCCTTTGGTTTCTGGTGGGCTCAGCAGGGTTCCATCTATGTTTTCATTGCGCTGATTTTCGTTTACGCAAAGCTTCAGGACAATGTCGACAGAAAATTCAACGTTCACGAAGAATAAAGAGGAGGAACCCACATGAGCCTGACATTTTTAACCTATCTTTTTGTTGGCGCGTCCTTCGCGCTCTACATCGGCATTGCCATCTGGTCCCGTGCCGGCAGCACCGGTGATTTTTATGTTGCCGGTGGTGGCGTTCACCCGGTTGTCAACGGTATGGCGACCGCCGCTGACTGGATGTCGGCCGCATCCTTTATCTCCATGGCCGGCCTCATTGCCTACATGGGCTACGGTGGCGGTCTGTTCCTCATGGGCTGGACCGGTGGCTATGTTCTCATGGCAACCGTCCTTGCCCCTTACCTGCGCAAGTTCGGCCGCTTTACCGTACCGTCCTTTTTTGCCGACCGCTACTATTCCAAATCGGCTGCGGCCACGGCGGTCATCTGCCTGCTCGTTGCCTCCATCACCTATATCATCGGCCAGATGACCGGTGTCGGGGTGACCTTCGCCCGTTTTCTCGGCGTTACCAATGAAATGGGTATCTACCTCGGCATGGCAATCGTCTTCTGCTATGCGGTGTTCGGCGGCATGAAAGGAATCACCTATACCCAGGTGGCCCAGTACTGTGTGCTGATTTCTGCCTACACCATTCCGGCGATTTTTATCTCCTTCCAGCTCACCGGCGTACCGATTCCCCAGCTTGGCCTCGGCGCCTCCCTGGTAGGCGAAGACATCACCCTGCTGGCCAAACTGAATCAGGTGGTCACCGAGCTCGGCTTCGGCGAGTACACCACGGCGCTACCCGGCAGTCGCTTGAACATGTTTGTTTATACCCTGTCGCTGATGATCGGTACCGCCGGTCTGCCCCACGTTATCATCCGTTTCTTCACCGTTCCCACGGTTAAGGATGCGCGTCTCTCCGCCGGCTGGGCCCTGGTTTTCATCGGCATTCTCTACACAACCGCTCCGGCCGTGGCCGCCATGGCACGCTACAACCTGCATGCTACTGCCAGCCCCGAAATCCTCAGCGGCGCACCTGTAGTCGCTGAAGGTGCCGGCCTGGTCTACGAAGAGCGCCCTGACTGGATGAAACGTTGGGAAGTCACCGGCCTGCTGAGCTGGACCGACAAGAACAACGATGGCAAGATCCAGTATTACAATGACAACTCGAATGATCCCAAGTTCGCTGCCGCCGGCTGGCAAGGCAACGAACTTGCAGTTAACCGTGACATCATGGTTCTGGCCAACCCGGAAATCGCCCTGTTGCCGAACTGGGTTATTGCCCTGGTAGCCGCTGGTGGTGTTGCGGCGGCGCTGTCAACTGCGGCCGGTCTGCTGCTGGCCATCTCTTCGGCAATTTCCCATGACCTGCTGAAAAAGATCTTCCTGCCGGACATGACCGAGAAGCAGGAGCTCAGGACCGGTCAGGTTGCCATGGCTGTCGCCATCGTAGTGGCCGGTTATCTCGGCCTCAACCCGCCGGGTTTTGCCGCCGGGACCGTGGCCCTGGCCTTCGGTATCGCCGCCTGTTCGATCTTCCCGGCCCTGATGATGGGTATTTTCAACAAGAACATGTGTAAGTACGGCGCTATCTGGGGCATGAGCGTCGGCCTGTTCGTCACCCTGTTCTACGTTTTCGCCCACAAAGGTCTCTTCTTTGTCCAGGGAACCAGTTATCTGGGCTTGATCGGTGGCGCCAACTCCTTCTTCGGCATCACCCCTGAGGCCTTCGGTGCGGTTGGCGCAGGGCTGAACTTCCTGACCGCCTACATCGTCAGCAAGGTCACCCCGCCGCCGCCGGAACACATCCAGCACATGGTTGAGGACGTCCGCACACCGCGTGGTTCCAAAGCTGTCTCAGGTGGCGGCGGCCACTAACATTGCTATTCTGATGTCGCTCTAAAGCAAATCAGATTCCATGCCCCGTCGGCCTGACAGTCGACGGGGTTTTTTTAAACGTACCAGGCAATATGGGGTTGAGTATTTGACCCCGCTCAGGTAAAAACATCTGCCTGAGACCATCATCAAACAGACTCTTATCCCTTATTGATAGTGGAGATGATCCATGCAGTTACTTTTTGATGCCAGCACCGTCATCACCTGGCTGTTATTTCTGGCCTTGTTCCCCCTGACGTTTTTCTGGCTCAGACGCGCCAAGCGCATCCTGATCGACAAAAACTATTCCGAAGTCGCCCTCAAGCGCGGCCTGCCACCGGAGAATCCAGCCAGATTCGCTCTGATAGCTGGATTGATCAACCTGATCGCCGGAGGTATTGCGGCCTGGATTATCTTCGGTGTTCCCTTTTATATTGCCACCGGTATCGAAATCGGCCCTTTCACCGCCTATCAAGAATGGAGCGCCGTCGGTGGTGTCACCATCTGGTCCAAACTGATGGCCGATTTTATTTTAAGCCGCTACGCCCACCCTTTCCAATTCGGCAACAAAAAAAATGCCTGACAGCACAGCAGCGCATCCTGCCCTCTTCCACTGTTGGAACAATCTGTGATATTGTCCCATATCTAAACCGACAGGCTTTTACTCAAGTTCACCTGTCGCCGGGTTTCCTTCTTTCTCAATGGCCGGACCGACTTTTATGGGACTGACTCAATCGTTACGCGATACCCAACCCTTTGACCAGCTCCCTGGTGACGTTTTCGAACGTATCAGCAACAGTGCCGTTACCAGAAAATTTCCGGCAAAGATCCATATCTTTAATCAGCACGATGAACCGACCGGTTATCTCTATGTCATTAAATCGGGGCTGGTGGAGATCGTTGTCCTGGCACCCGGCGGCGTAGAAATGACCGTCGATTTCCGCAAAGAAGGGTCTTTTTTCGGCAGCACCCCCATCTTCACCGACGAAGGCTACACTGCCGGGGCACGTCCGGTCACGGAGACCGAATGCTACCTGATACCCGGTGAGGTTATGGCGGAAGTAGCAACGCAGTTTCCTCACATTACCGATTATTTCAACAAAATCGTCTATTCCAGAGTCCGCAATCTCTATTCGGACATGGTCAACGAGCATGCACGCAACACTCTCACCCAGGTGGAAGCCTACCCGTTCAAAAAACGCCTGTCGGAGATTATGTCTTCCCCAGCTGAAACCTGCTCCGTTGATACCCCGATTCCCGAGATCGCCCGTCGTATGACCCTTCGCGGCATCGGCGCGGTGCTGGTTTGCGATGACAACAAGAACCTTCTCGGCATTGTTACCGAACGTGATCTGGTTGCCAAGGTGCTGGCCCGGGAACTGGCTGACTGCAAGACCGCTACGGCCGGCGAAATCATGACCTCCAACCCACAAACCATGGCCCCTGAGACCTTCATGTACGAGGCGACCACCTTCATGATGGCACACAAGGCCAAACATATCCCCATTCTTGATCGTGAAACCATCGTCGGCATCATCTCACTGCCGGACCTGATGAAATATCGCAGCCAGAAATCGATGCTGCTGGTCGGCAATATCAATAAAGCACGCACCATTGAAGATCTGATCATGGCCCGATCCGAAATCGTCAAGGTTGCCCGGGCACTGATGGGGGAATCGCGCAGCCATGTGGAAACCATGGAGATCATCTCCTATATCCACCATCGGATTATTCGCCGCTGCTATGAAATTGTTCTGGACGAAGTAAAGCGCCATGGCCGGCAGCCTCCGGATATCCGCTTTTCTTTCTTTATCATGGGCAGTGGAGGGCGCAAGGAGATGCTGCTGGGCCCCGACCAGGACAACGGCATCATTTATGAAAACTTTCCCGACAGCCAGCTCGACGAAGTCGAAGCCTTTTTCGCTCCCTTTACCGAAAAACTGGTTTCTGCCCTGGCCCGGATCGGTTATCCACGCTGCAAGGGCAAGGTCATGGCCAACAACCCTGTCTGGCGCGGGCGACTGAGCGAGTGGCAAAAACGCATTGCTGACTGGATCAGGGTTCCGGAACCACAGAAGGTTCGCTACTCATCGATTTTTTTCGACTTTATGCCTATCGCCGGTGATGCCACCCTCTGTCAGGATCTGCGTGACATTGTTCATCATCATATCAAGGAACACCCGATTTTCCTTTATCACATGATGGAACTCGACTTTAAACACAAGGTACCCTTAAGCCTGATCGGCCGCTTCAGCACCAGTCGCGAAAAGGAGCACAAGGGCACCCTGTCGGTAAAAGAAGCCGGTAGCATCTTTATTGTTGATTGTGTGCGCATGTTTCTCCTTGAGCAGCAGATCGATGCCACCACCACCACGGAACGCATTGATGAACTTGTGCAACTGAAAATATTTACCCCTGAAACTGCCGAACATATCAAGGCAGCCTTCGAAGCGTTCACCTTTTTACGGCTGCGTAACGAAATTTCGCTCATCGAACAGGGAAAATTTCCCTCTCACTTCCTCGACCCGTACGAGCTTTCGAAAAATGAACAGGATCTGCTCAAGGAAGCATTTCGGGTTGCCGGCAAACTGCAGGATTCAACCAAACGACATTTTTCCAAACAGGTCACCTGACCTGTCTGCCGTGATTATCATATTCTCTCGCGATCCTCTTCCCCGGGGAAGGCAAAACGTTGTTGCCACGGAAGGTTGATAATTATCAGTAAAAAACAAATGATTCTTTACAAGCAGACTTTGTCAGATTAAGATTAACAGCAGTTTAAGGTATGGTGCCCCCCCGATCCTTCTCATTGCCTGAACTGCATGAGGTCTTATGGATAGAGAACAGCAACTGCACAGCTACTGGAAAAAGACATTAACCTACATCTTTATCCTCTTATCCATCTGGTTTACCGTATCCTGCCTGTTCGGCGTTATCTTCGTTGAACAGCTTGATCGCTTCAGTCTCTTCGGCTTCCCTCTGGGTTTCTGGTTTGCCAACCAGGGGTCCCTGTTTATCTTCTGCCTTCTGATTTTTATTTATGTTCGCCTGATGAACCGACTGGATCAGAAATATGATGTTTATGAGGATTAAATCCGCCCGACGACGAAAGGATGACCAGCCATGAGCATACTGGTCTGGACCTGGACGCTGGTCTCCATCACCTTTTTTCTCTATATAGCTATTGCCCTTTACGCCCGCAGCACATCAACCAGCGACTTCTATGCTGCGGATCGATCCCTGCACCCCATTCTCAACGGCATGGCAACCGGTGCCGACTGGATGTCTGCAGCCTCCTTTTTGTCTATGGCCGGGCTCATCTCTTTCATGGGACGCGACGGCTCCATGTACCTGATGGGCTGGACCGGCGGTTACGTGCTGCTGGCGATGCTCGTGGCGCCCTATCTGCGCAAGTACGGTCGCTATACGGTGCCTGAATTTATCGGTGATCGTTACTGCTCCCAGTTTGCGAAGCTGCTCGCTGTTCTGTGTGCCATACTGATCTCATTTACTTACATTGCCGGACAGATGCGCGGCGTTGGAATTGTTTTTTCGCGTTTTCTTGAAGTGCCGATCAATACCGGTGTCGTGATCGGCATGTTTGTCGTTTTCTTCTATGCGGTCATCGGCGGCATGAAAGGCATCACCTACACTCAGGTGGCCCAGTACTGCATCCTCATTGTTGCCTACATGATCCCGGCAGTCTTCATCTCCATCATGCTCACCGGCAACCCGGTTCCCTTCTTCGGCATCGGCAGCAGTATCAGCCCCGAAGGGGCGTCGATGCTGGGTGACTCCAGTGCCCAGGGACGTCACCTGCTCGCTGTCCTGAATGATCTGCACACCGATCTTGGTTTTGCTGAATTTACCTCCGGTGTCCGCCCTAAAATTGACGTGCTCTTTGTTGTGATTGCCCTGATGCTGGGAACAGCAGGTCTGCCCCACGTTATCATCCGCTTCTTTACCGTCCCGCGGATAAGAGACGCTCGGGCTTCAGCAGGATGGGCACTGATTTTTATTGTGCTGCTGTACGCCAGCGCCCCGGCGGTTGCCGTTTTTGCCCGCACCAATTTTATCACCAGTATCCACGAGGTTCCCTACGAACAAGCCCCTGACTGGTTCAAAAGCGGTGAGCAGACAGGGTTGATTGCCTGGGTCGATAAAAACGGTGATGGCCGTATTCAGTATGGACCAGGCGCTGCGATTGTCGGCAAACCCAAGCAGACAGGGCATACGGGCGCCTTTGGTCAACAGCTGGTAAAAAATATACACACCGATAACGCCAATGAAATTTATGTCGATCGCGACATCATCGTTCTTGCCAATCCGGAAATTGCCGCACTGCCGAACTGGGTCGTTGCCCTGGTGGCCGCGGGTGGGCTGGCCGCCGCCATGTCCACTGCCGCGGGTCTGCTGCTGGTCATCGCCTCGGCGATTTCTCATGACCTGATCAAGGGGGTGTTGATGCCGAGCATTTCCGAAACGGGAGAACTGCTCTGGGCGCGCTGTGCCGCGGCTGGTGCGGTTGTCGTGGCCGGACTTTTCGGTATTTTCCCCCTCGGTTTTGTTGCTCAGGTTGTCGCTTTCGCCTTCGGCCTGGCTGCCTCATCTTTTTTCCCGGTGATTGTAATGGGAATTTTCAGTAAACGCGTCAATGTCTATGGCGCATTTTCCGGAATGCTGGCAGGTATTCTCTTTACAACCATCTATATCGGCTACTTTACCCTGTTCAATCCAGCGGCCAACACGCCCGATAACTGGTGGTTCGGCATTTCCCCTGAAGGGATCGGCAGCGTCGGTATGCTGATCAACTTCAGCTTATTGATCCTGGTATCCCGTTTTACGCCGGCGCCACCTATCGATATTCAGGAGAAGGTAAAAAATCTTCGGTATCCTGTTGACCGCGACCGTGGAGAAACCAGGATTTCAAGTAAAGCTCGGCGCATCTACTGATCCGGCAAAAAGTGACCGTTCAATCTTTTTAAGTACACACAACAAAAGAAGCCTCCGGCTACACTATTGGCCGGAGGCTTCTTTTATTTGTAATGGTGGGGCGTTACTTTCACGCCGCGACGGTACTGAACAGAGGCCTTTGTTTATGCTGTTGTGCAGCTATCTTAAAAAACTACAGCAGCGCCTTGATCGCGTTCAGGGCGGCATCATAATCCGGTTCATCCGTGACTTCAGGTACCAGCTCAACATAGGCAACCTGGTCATTCGCATCAATAATGAACACAGCGCGGGCATGAAGCTTAAGATCTTTAAGCAGCACACCGTAATTGAGTCCAAAAGAGCGATCCTGATAGTCGGACAGGGTTTTTACCCTGTCAATACCGGCATTACCGCACCAGCGCTTCTGGGCAAAAGGCAGATCAACACTGATGGTATAAACAACCACGGAATCAGGCAGGGCGGCCGCATCCTGGTTGAATTTGCGGGTCATGGCGTCGCAAACCGGCGTATCCAGTGACGGCACAACAGCAATCAGACGTATTTTGCCGGCATCCGTTGCCAGGGTCACCGGCTGCAGTCCATTATCAACAACGCGAAAATCGGGGGCCTTATCTCCCGCTTTAATTTCCGGTCCCAGGAGGGTCGCCGGAGTTCCTTTAAAGAGTACGGCTTCAGCACGTTCTACCATATTGTTCATATCTTTCTCCTTGGTTACTTTTTTTTCTTTTTGGGGGGAGTTGGAGGAACAATCATCACCGGACGGTGAGATTTGCGCAGTATTTTTTCGGCAACGCTGCCAAGAAAAGCATATTCCAGGGCACCCTTGCTGTGACTGCCGATAACTACTAAATCCGCATTCAGTTTGTCTGCAAAGGTCAGGATCATCGGCACCGGGTCACCGTGATGAACTTCGACCTTGACCGGATGGGTGACCTCTTCGGCCATAAGTTCTTTTTCTTCTTCTATAATTTTATGCAATTGCTGCCGGGTCTGCTGCGCCAGTTCGGCCTCATTCTGCTTGTTGAACTGAGCCAGCTTGTCAGCTCCCATGGCCAGCGAAACCATATTCAGCACCGAAGCATCAACCGTCGGCATCACGTGCAGCACATGTATCTGGGCATGGAACTTTGCTCCCAGCTCAAGAGCATAGCGGATAACCCGGGCTGAATCCTTTCCCAGGTCACGCGCAACCAGGATGTTCTTCATTCTCACTTCCATCGTTATCTCCTCCTCGGCAGGCCGGTCATTCTGACCATGCAACTTTGTTGGTCCTTTTGTTCGATCAAGCTGGATATTCGCAGCAAAACCAATCAGGAATAAAAGTATACTGCAACAGCAACCCGTCAGCCAGTGGTTGACTGTTTTTTCCGGCGCCAAAACTGAAGCATCCATATTCCGCTCAAAGCCGCGAGAACCGGAATGTACAGCAACTCCTTCGGTGGAATCTGGTTGGGAACCTGAAAGTTGAGGATCTCCTGATCAAAATCTATTCCAGCGCGGGAGGCCGGGCTGCCGAACGCCACCATATCGACAAAAACCTTACCGTCAACTTCAATAGTTTCGAGGCCAAGGGCAGCCAGGCGCTCTTCACCCGAGGGTTCATCGCCAACGGTCAGCATAATAGCCTTGGTATATTCTTTGCCGCTCAGGCGCTCCCCGTGGAGACTCAGGCGCAATGCCGTGCCGGGATCCATCCGTTCAATCCACTCTGAAAGCTCTGAAGGAGGCTCTTCCAACAGCGGCGGGAAGAACTTGTCCCAGATAATTCCGGGTCGGAACAGCAACAGGGCAATGAGCAAAAACGCCACGCTTTCCCACTTTCTATTACGCACCAGCATAAAGCCCTGGGTTCCCGAGGCGAAAGCCAGCATGGCGATCATTGCCGTAGAAATAACAATAACAGCATGCATCCAGTTTTCCAGCCCCATCAACAGCAGCTGGTTATTAAAAATGAACATGAAGGGGAGAATCGCCGTCCGCATATCATAGGTAAAGCCCTGAATACCGGTACGAATCGGGTCGCCACCGGAAATGCCGGCGGCAGCAAAAGCGGCGAGACCGACCGGGGGGGTATCATCGGCCAGGATCCCGAAATAAAACACAAACAAATGGACCGCAATCAACGGCACAATCAGACCATTGGCCGCTCCCAGTTCGACAACAACCGGAGCCATCAGGGTTGAAACAACGATATAGTTGGCTGTCGTCGGCAGCCCCATACCCAACAGCAGGCTGATCAAGGCAGTAAACAGCAGCACCAGCATCAGGCTGCCGCCGGAGATAAACTCAACAAATTCGGTCATGACCAGGCCGATACCGGTCAAGGTTACGGTACCGACAACAATACCGGCAGCGGCAGTAGCAACACCAATGCCGATCATGTTACGGGCCCCGGCAACCATCCCGTTAATCAAATCAGTGACGCCGGCCAGCAGGGCATATTCTTCACCCTGAGCCTTGCGGAAGAAACCCTTGATCGGGCGCTGGGTCAGCAGGATAAAAATCATCAGAACCGTAGCCCAGTAGGCCGACAAGCCCGGCGAGAGACGTTCAACAACCAGACACCACATGAGCACAACAATCGGCAGAATAAAATGGTAGCCGGCCTGAGCCGTTTCCTTCAGGGGTGGTAATTCCTTGATTTCCGTCGTCAATTCGAGTTCAGGCACCTTACAGGCGTACCAGAGCAGCAACAGATAAGCAACGAGCAGCAGGAGCAGGACAATGTAAAAAGCAGCATCGCCGGCGACAACCTTGATCCAGCCGAGGCCGAAATAGGTAACAGCAGCCACCACCAGCACCAGAACGAATCCGGTAGAGATAACAAAAAGCTTGCGTAAAAAAGAGGTGACAACCGGCCGCTTCATCCCTTCCAGGCCCATTTTACAGGCCTCCAGGTGGACAATATACAACAGGGCTATATAGGAGATAATAGCCGGGAGAAATGCATGCCTGATGACATCTATATAACTGATACCAACATACTCCACCATGAGAAATGCCGCCGCCCCCATAACCGGAGGCATCAGCTGCCCGTTGGTGGAACAGGCGACCTCGATAGCCCCGGCTTTTTCCGGCTTGAAACCAACTTTTTTCATCAGCGGAATGGTAAAAGTCCCGGTGGTAACAACGTTGGCAATGGACGAGCCGGAGCAGAGTCCGGTCAGACCGGAAGAAACAATGGCCGCCTTGGCCGGGCCACCACGAAAATGCCCTAAGGCCGCAAAGGATGTACGGATAAAATAGTTGCCGGCGCCGGCTTTTTCGAGCATGGCACCGAACAGCACGAACATGAACACCATACTGGTAGACACCCCGAGGGCAACACCGAACACGCCCTCGGTTCCGAGCCAGTAGTGGGACATCCCCTTGGCCAGGCTTGCCCCCTTGTGGGCAATGACATCCGGCATATGCTGACCACCGAAGGTATAGACCATGAAAACGGCACCAACAACCATTAACGGTGGACCAAGGGCTCGGCGGGTTGCCTCCAGCAGCAGGATCAACCCCATCACCGAGACAATCAGATCGATCGTTGTCGGGCTGCCCGGGCGCATCGAGAGATCAGCGTAAAACAGATACAGGTAGGCACCGCAAAAAGTGGCCAGCAAGGCCAGGAGCCAGTCCTGTACCGGGATATAACTGCTTGGAGAACGCTTCAGGGTCGGAAAAGCAGTAAAGGCCAGAAACATGGCGAAGGCCAGATGGATCGAACGTGCCTGAGTGTCGTTGAGAATGAATATATTGAAGATATAAGGCAGTGGTGAAGCATACCAGAGTTGAAACAGGGACCAGAACAGAGGCACGAAAAAAAGCACTTTTTTCGGTAGCGCACCGGTCGGATTCCGCGCGCCGCCTTCGGTTTCTGCCATCACTTTTTTCAATTTGTCGTCGAGGGTACCGATCGTTTTGCTGTCACTCATGTTCATGCCCCTTCACTTAAAAACAAGGTGCCTGGATTCGCAGAGAATACATGATACCAGTCTTAACACCGGAATCCGGAAATCACATCGCGCGGTTGCCACCGTTACCCAGGAAACCGTTATCGACAACCAGGTCAAAAATCAGCAACTTCACCCTGAGGGCTCATCAGCTTTCCGACAAAAAAAATGCACCGCCGAAGCGGTGCATTTTTCGGCAATACCGATCAGAGCAGGCCTGCCTCTTTATAATATTTGACAGCACCGGGATGAAGTGGAGCTGACAGTCCATCTTTGATCATCTCTTCTTTTTTAAGAACTTCAAAAGCCGGGTGCAGGCGCTTGAAATCATCGAAGTTATCAAACACGGCCTTGACGACATGATAGATGACATCTTCGGGAACATTGATGGAGGAAACAAAAGTCGCACCAACACCAAAGGTTGTGGTGTCCTGGTTGTTGCCACGGTACATACCCGCCGGGATGGTGGCGGTACGATAATAGTCGCGCTCGGCAATCAGCTTGTCGATTTCCGGGCCGGTAACATTAACCAGCACCGAATCACAGGCGGTAGTCGCTTCCTGAATCGAACCGTTGGGATGGCCAACAACATAAACAATAGCGTCAACACGGTTATCACACATGGCCGCAGACTGCTCGGCCGGCTTCAACTCGGAGGCCAGACGAAAATCATCCATGGTCCAGCCCATCGCGTTCATCACAACTTCAGTCGTACTGCGTTGTCCGGAGCCGGGGTTGCCGACATTGACGCGCTTGCCCTTGAGGTCATTGAAATGCGTGATGCCGGAGTCAGCGCGCGCGACAACGGTATAGGGCTCGGGGTGAATGGAAAAAACAGCACGCAGATCCTTGTTGGGACCGGCCTCTTCAAACCTGCTGCTGCCGTTATAGGCGTGATACTGCCAGTCAGACTGGACAACACCAAGGTCAAGCTCACCGGCAGCAATGGTATTCAGGTTGTAGATCGAACCGCCGGTACTTTCAACCGAGCAACTAATGCCATGCTCTTTGCGGTCCATGTTGACCAGACGGCAAATAGCGCCCCCGGTAGGATAATAGACACCGGTAACGCCACCGGTTCCGATGGTTACGAACTGATTGGCTGCGGCTTCCGGAATTGGCATAATACCTACGGCGAGAGTAACGGCAAGCGCACACATGAACAGTTTTTTCATTGCTTTAGCCTCCTTGATATGATGGTTACAAAAGCCCACCCGATGTGAGCATTTCTGGATCGGTCGAGTATAACACATTGTAATCACCGGCAAAGCCAATGATTTA
>JAWLDI010000002.1:0-50379 GCA_041686715.1 Pelovirga sp. | reverse complement strand
CGCTGCGGTCAGCGTGGTCTTGCCATGGTCGACGTGACCGATCGTTCCTACGTTGACATGCGGCTTTATCCGCTCAAATTTTGCCTTCGCCATTGTAAATCCTCCCTTAGTTTTCTGGACACCTTGTTTTAATAGAAATAAGCTCTAGCTTACCGCAACCACGATGACGCAAACACAATCCACCAGGACGAGCCGAATCAACATCTCCTGCCGGAAAAATGAGATGGAGCCCACAACCAGACTTGAACTGGTGACCTCATCCTTACCAAGGATGCGCTCTACCGCCTGAGCTATGTGGGCTTGCTACCTTTCTTTTCCAGCAGAAAATAAAATGGAGCGGGAAACGGGACTCGAACCCGCGACCCTCAGCTTGGAAGGCTGACGCTCTAGCCAACTGAGCTATTCCCGCCCAAATTCTCTACCGCCGATAAGCACAACAGGACGCCAGGAACGCCACTGCCCCAGTTCATTCGGCCTTCAGCCTCCTGGCGTGCAGTGTACAGACCCTCGTCCGGCAAGTTTTAGTGGTGGAGGGGGGAGGATTCGAACCTCCGAAGTCTTTGACGTCAGATTTACAGTCTGATCCCTTTGGCCGCTCGGGAACCCCTCCAGGGGAACCTGCATATATTCGATTGTCGGGCACACCCGCTTGCAACTTTACTGGAGCTGGCGAGAGGAATTGAACCCCCAACCTACTGATTACAAGTCAGTTGCTCTACCGATTGAGCTACGCCAGCACAAGAAGAGACTTATATCTCAAATGATACCGCTATGCAAGAAAAAAAACTTCATTTTCCTGCTGAACTCGTCACCGGCAGCGCCGTCTTATAGTGCATCAGTGACACCAATGTCAACCACAATCACCTTTGCCATCGAAGGATTTCGATATCTGTTGAGTACAAGGCCGGGGGGGGCGGTAGCAACGGTGAAGCTGAATCGTTACAGATACCTGCTTACCCCGAGATAGAGTACAGCAAACTATTTTTCAGGCCCTGATAGCATTCCAGCCATTCTCCGCAAGGAGGTCCTGGATCTCGGTCAGAGGACTCGTGAGTACGGCATCCATACGTAACTCGGCAGCACGCAAGGTGACGCCCGTATAGGAAAGTCCCGCGACCATGAAATCCTGTCCACGACGGATCACTCCTTCCTCAATTCCGCGCCGCAAATGCTGTTGCAGAAAAAGAAAAGGATCAGTATCACAGATCGGCGACAGACCGGCAACAGCCCCACCATGCTGCATGAACAGCATATATTTCATCAGAATCGGATTCTCTTCAACCAGCTCGCAGACCAGACAGGTAAACACCTTCAGTATCTCCTGAACCGATTCTTCTCCTGTCAATCGTGATTGGAACAGGTCGTTGAATTCATCGACAGTGTAGGCGTGAATTTTTCTGGCCAGGGTTTCCTTGTCCTTGAAATGGCTGTAAATTGCGCCGGTGCTGACCCCGGATGCCTGAACGATATCCGGTATCGACACGCCGCAGTAACCTTTCTCAACAAAGAGCTTTCTGCTGGCCAGAATGACTTTATTAATTTTTTCCTGCGGA
The DNA here is from genome assembly GCA_041686715.1 of Pelovirga sp. Classification (GTDB taxonomy): domain Bacteria; phylum Desulfobacterota; class Desulfuromonadia; order Desulfuromonadales; family Geopsychrobacteraceae; genus Pelovirga. The sequence goes on along the minus strand of JAWLDI010000002.1, from coordinate 48,826 downwards.
TTGATGGTGCGTTTTTTTGCTGTGGATTGCGGCAACGGCATGATAGCTGTCCTCCTGGAAAAGTCGTTTCAACCTGTAAACAGCACCGCTTCAGATGTTTGATGGTTTAAGATTTTCTGGCTATCCATTTTAATCAAGCTGCGCTATGCAGAGGAGAATCCGGGCCTCTGCTTCGTAGTTTTGTTTGAGCCGAACAGATAACCAGTTATTGTTTATCATCGGTTAGTGCGCTGGCGAACAATCTCAAACAGGGCAACCCCGGCGGCCACCGATGCATTCAATGAGGTCAGCTGGCCACCCATGGGAATCGACAGGAGGCCGTCACAGTGATGACGAATATTGGGTCGCAGACCGCTCCCCTCAGCACCGACAACAAGGGCGATATGGCCTCTCAGACTGGACGAAAAAATATCCTGCGCAGCTGTCTCCCCGGCCAGACCGTAACACCATACACCCGCCTTTTTCAGTTCTGACAGTGTCCGTGCCAGATTGGTCACCTGGCACAAGGGAAGATGAGCGAGGGCTCCTGCCGCAGCTTTTTCGACCACCGGAGTAACCGGGCAGGCTCGATCACGGGCAACAATGACCCCTTGGCAACCGGCCCCTTCCGCACTGCGTATCAGCGCCCCGAAATTATGAGGGTCAGTAATGCCATCGAGAAGCAGAAAAAAAGCGTCGTTGCCAAGCTCAATCCAACGCCGCAGCAACTCCTGCAGGGACAGGTACTGAAACGGTTTGAGCCAGAGCAAAACACCCTGATGGCGGTCATGCCCGACCAGTCGATCAAGCTCATGGCGGCTCACCTGCCGCACAGGAATCTGCTCCTCTGCCGCTTGGCGGCGCAACTGCGTCAACCGCTGCTGACGGTTGTTCCCTGCCAGTAACAGTTCCTGCGGTTGCCGACCGGCCCCGGCAAGGGCCTCAGCAACCGGATTGACTCCGTAGAGATAATCGGCCATCAGCTCCCCGGGGCGGCGTTGATTTCGGCGAGGATTTTACCGGCGGCAGCCAGCGGATCGGCAGCAGCCGAGATGGGGCGGCCAATGACGAGCGCCGTGGCCCCGGCAGCAATGGCGGCAGCCGGTGTCATGATGCGCTTCTGGTCATCCCGGACCGCAAAAGCCGGACGCACACCGGGAGTCACAATGGCAAAATCCGCACCACAGGCAGAACGGATCATCGCTGCCTCGCGCGCCGAGGCAACAACACCATCACAGCCTGAATCCTGCGCCAGCTGCGCCAGCCGTACCACCATCTCATCAACCGGCCGGTCAATACCGACTTCTTTCAGGGTCGCCTGATCCGCGGAGGTCAGGATGGTAACCGCCAGTATCTGCGGGCGTTGACACCCGGCAGCATCACAGAAGGAATCAACCTCCGCCACCGCAGCACGCATCATCTCACCCCCACCCAGAGCGTGGACATTAAAAATACGCACTCCCAGCCGTGTTGCTTCAACTGCCGCCCTGGCAACGGTATTGGGGATATCATGATATTTCAGATCAAGAAACACATCGGCGCCCTGGGCAACAACCATGCGCACCACCTCGGGACCACAGCGGGTAAAGAGCTGTTTACCGATTTTAAAAACACCGACATTGTCCTTGAGGGTCGCAACCCAGTGTCGCGCCTGATTGAAATCGTCAACATCCAGGGCAAAAATCAAGCGATCCTTGGCACTAGCGTTCATTCTTCTCTCCCTGCGAGGGCACGGGCCCGCGCTGTACTTTCCTGCACACGTGATATAAGAGGACGGGCCTGCTCTACACTCAGATGCTGCCGGATGGCCATGCTTTGCAGATAAGCCACCTCAGTAAGCGAATCTATCAGCAGTTTCTTCTGGTCACGAACTTCCAGACCGTCAAGATTATCGACCAGGCTGTGTCCGTCGAGGGTTCCATCCGGACGCAATTCTACGTCGCGCAGCACAAATGAATAGGGTTGTGGCAAAAGCCGCAACTCCTGGGTTATTTCCTGTCCGAATTCAGCGTTGGCCTGCTTCATGGGAAGATGGATCTCCCTGAACAGGCTGTTATAAATTGTCAATATCTGCCCGAGGATACCGTCGATTTCTGTTCCGGATGACTCCTGCATCCGCAACACACCTCTTTCCAGCAGGCCGAAAAGAGTCCGAATACCATCAAACTCACGTACCCCCGATTTTCTGAAAAGTTCACGGGCTTCAAGCTGGCCAAAGTGGGCCAGATTGAGCATACGTGTCTCCAGTTCACTGAGGTCTCCGACCTCTTTACCGGTTGCCTGGGGATAATAATCAAGAGAGATTATCTTGCGCATGAACAGCGCTTTTTCATCAAGTCGTCGCAACCCTTCCATAATCATGTTCTGAGTACTCATGGACAGGCGCAGAATATCTTCCTGCTCAATGGCCTTGAGCTGGAAATAAAAAGCTCCGCGAGCGGCACTGAAAAGATTATAGACAATATTCTCAACCTGACTGCGTGCCGCAGACCACAGGTCCTTGGGCGACACAGAAGCCTGCTCGACAAGAAGCTTGCCGAGGGTCGTTTTTTCAGTCACCTGGCGCCGCAACTGATTGAGATCCTGCTGTTCAATCTTGCCGAGGGAAAACAAGACCGAGCCGATATCTTCGGCCTCAAAGGTGCTGGTCGCAAAAACGACTTCGCCCTGCTGAAAATAAAGCGCTTTGGTTCCTTCACCAAGAACAACGTTGAGAACGCCGCTCTTGCGAAACATATTGAAATAAGACAGCAGGTCAGGAATGGCACCTTCCTCCAGCACACCGGCCAAGAGAACCGGAAAATCGGTTGCGGTATCCGCCAGCATCAGATGACTGTCGGACGCGGACAACAGTTCCAGCGGCTTGTCAGCCAGCACCCGACCGACAGCCGGCGGTAGCCCCTGCAGTTGTCCTTTATTAATACGAATGTCGGTCATACGGCTCTACGCTCCGGTAGTTGCATCCGTCACCAGCCCCGGTCAGGAGACAGCAGCATCAATATGCCGCTGTACTACGGAAACAATATCGCCGATCGCCACCGTGGACTGTTCACCGCTGGTCCTTATTTTTAGCTCGACAACGCCTTCCTGCAGACCACGTGTTCCGACCGTCACTCGCAGGGGAATACCGATCAGATCAGCATCCTTGAATTTGCTGCCGGGACGCTCATCACGATCGTCGAGTAACACCTCTACCCCCTGTTCCTGAAGAAGAGCATATATGTTTTCACTGGTGTGGCGGACCTGCTCGTCCTTGGGATTGAGCATGATCACCTGGACCTGAAAAGGTGCCAGCGGCAGAGGCCAGATCATGCCGTGCTCATCATGATTTTGTTCAATGGAAGCAGCGGCAGTACGGCCGATACCGATACCGTAACAGCCCATGATGATATCCTGCGACTTGCCGTCCTGATCAAGAAAGGTCGCTTTCATCGCTTCGGAATACTTTGTGCCGAGCTTGAAGATATGACCGACCTCGATGCCCCTGGTATTGACATAGACGCCATCACAGTGAGGACAGGGATCACCGGCGCCGGCATTACGCAGGTCGGCAAAGGCGGTTACCTGGAAATCACGCTCGAGGTTGACCCCTTCAAGATGGATATCAACCTCATTTCCACCGACACCGAAATTGCGCAGGTACTTCACCGCATGATCGGCATACAGAGGAATGCTCAGACCAAGCGGCCCGGAAAACCCGACCGGCCCGCCTGTCGCAACAGCGATCTGTTCGGGCGTTGCCAGGTCAACGACAGAAGCACCGAGATAATTTTTCACCTTGGCCAGATTCAGCTCATGGTCGCCGCGGATCAGAACAGCAACAGTCTGGTCATCGGCAACAACCAGCATGGTCTTGACAATCTGCTCCGGTGCCAGGCCGAGCATTTTGGAGACATCAGCAACAGAATGGGCTCCCCGGGTGACCACCCTTTCTACCGGCTTAAATGGCGCATCTGCAGAGGTCCCGCGGTCAACCACCACCGCCTTTTCAATATTTGCCGAATAGGAGCATTGCGCGCACGTGATGACCACATCCTCACCGGTATCAGCAAGCACCATAAATTCATGACTGTAAGAACCACCGATCGCACCGGAATCAGCCTCAACCATCCGGTAACGCAATCCGCAACGCTCAAATATCCGGCAGTAGGCCTCACGCATCTTCTGGTAACTCGTGTTGGCGCCCTCTTCGGTCGTGTCGAAGGAGTAGGCATCTTTCATAATAAATTCACGCCCGCGCATCAGACCGAAGCGTGGCCGGACCTCATCGCGAAACTTGGTCTGGATCTGGTAAAGATTAACCGGTAACTGGCGGTAGGATTTGACATGACTGCGGACAATGTCGGTAACCACTTCTTCGTGGGTTGGCCCCATACAGAAATCTCGGCCGTGACGGTCCTTAAAACGCAGCAATTCTTTGCCGTAGACATCCCAGCGGCCCGACTCCTGCCACAACTCCGCCGGGTTCGCCACCGGCATCAGGCACTCGATGGCCCCGGCCCGATTCATTTCTTCCCGTACAATAGCTTCAACTTTACGGATAACACGCAGCCCCAGGGGCAGGTAGCTGTAGACTCCGGCGGCATTTTTGCGGATCATGCCGGCACGCAGCATCAGTTGATGGCTGATAACTTCGGCGTCGGCCGGTGTTTCTTTAAGGGTTGGCAGAAAAAACTGTGAGTAGCGCATGAACTTGTCCTGTGATTGAATGATTCCATTAATATTTTGTTACCGTAAAAAACGGTCGCTGCTCATTTATGAACAGAAGGTGTGATAATGCCCGAAAACTAACCTGACGGGGGGCTTCAATGCAAGCGCCTTAGTCTCTACCGGTCCTCGCAATCACGATTTCTTATCGCCCTGCCGGGTTGCCACCTCCTGCCAGGCGGCCTTCACCAGCGCATCGGCAAGTTTGGCCTGGGGAACCTTGCGCAGCAATGCACCCCGGCGGAAAAGAATCCCCTCTTCATTCCCCCCGGCGATTCCGAGATCAGCCTCACGAGCCTCGCCGGGTCCATTGACGGCACAACCCATCACCGCGATCTTTAACGGCAGGGGCAGATCCTGCAGCCGCTCTTCGACTTCTCGGGCAATTCCGATCAGGTCAATGCGGCAACGACCGCAGGTGGGACAACTGATAAATACCGGACCACGCTGACGCAACTCGAGACTCTTGAGAATTTCCCAGCCGACCCGCACTTCGGTCACCGGATCACCGGTCAAAGACACGCGCAGCGTATCGCCGATCCCCTCCGCCAGTAACACCCCGAGGCCGATAGCGCTCTTGATGGTGCCACTCCAGCTGGTCCCGGCCTCGGTAACACCGATATGCAACGGATAATCAACCTGCTCTGCCAACAGGCGATAGGCGGCTACCGTCCGCGGGATATCAGAGGCCTTGAGACTGACCTTGATCTGGTTGAACTGCTCTTCCTCAAGCAGACGGATGTGACGCAAGGCACTTTCAACCATAGCTGCAGCCGATGAATGGCCATGCTTGCGCAACAGCTCCTTCTCCAGGGAACCGGCATTAACACCGATCCGGATGGGGATCTGACGCTCCTGACAGGCCCGCACCACCTCCGTCACCTGCCAACGCTCACCGATATTACCGGGGTTGATCCGCAATCCGTCAACACCAGCGGCTACAGCAGCAAGGGCAAGTCGATAATCGAAATGGATATCGGCAATCAGAGGAATCCGGCAGCCCTGGCGGATCGGCTTCAACGCCCGGGCGGCATCCTGATCGGGAACTGCACAACGGACAATTTCACATCCGGCCTGTTCAAGTGCAGCAATCTGCTGCAGGGTTGCAGCCACATCCCTGGTATCGGTAGTACACATCGACTGCACACTGATCGGAGCATTTCCACCGACAGCCAGTCCGCCAAGCGTTATCTGACGCGATCTACGACGCACAGGAAACCTCCGGTTTCTAAAGAAAAACTGCGGCGCAGTCTAACCCATCGGCAAACGCCAGACAACCGACAATATTTGACAGCAACCGCAAACAAGCAGTAGTGTTCAGCCTGCGAATCTTGTTTCATTAAACCGGCCAGGGACGACCAGGTATCAAATCATGAAAAAACCCACAGACAAGAAAAAAAAACAGCAGCCATCACCTGAAACCATCAAGTTGACCATTGCCGGTCTGGATGCAGAAGGTTCCGGCACCGCCCCCGTGGCAAACCGTACCGCGCTGGTCCAGGGGGCGTTCCCGGGCGAAACCGTCGTAGCGGCACTGGAGCACCAGGGGCGCACTCACATCTATACCCGCCTGGTGAAGATACTGCGGCGTTCACCGGTACGTAGCGCTCAGCCGGCCTGCGCTAAGGAGCTGAGTTGCCTGGGCTGCCCGTTAATCAGCATGAACTACCAGGCCCAACTAGAATTTAAACAGCAGCGGGTTGAAAAAGCAATCGGGACATGGATTCCTGCCGCTGATTTTTCCGTGCTGCCGGTCCTTTCTGCACCCGAAACGCTGGGTTATCGCACCAGTGCCAAGCTGGTTTTCGCGCGCAAACGCGAACAACTGCTGCTTGGTCTGTACCGACGCAACAGTCACGACGTGATTGACATTTCCGATTGCCCGGTCCATCACCCGTTGATCAATCGCATTGCGACCATTGTCCGTGACGACGTCGCCCGTCAGCAGATCTCCGTCTACAGCCCGCGCCACAAGCGCGGTCTGCTGCGTTATCTGCTGATCCGAGTCAGCCCTGATAACAACCGTGCCCTGGTAACCTTCGTCAGTCACTGCAAGGACTTTCAGGAGCTGCCCAAGCTGGCAAAAAAACTGACCAAAAAGGTGCCGGAAGTGATCGGTGTTCATCAGAACATCAACAGTTCCGGTGGTAACGTTATTCTTGGTACTGAAACAATCAAGCTGCTCGGCCACCCCGACCTGATCGAACAGGTTGGAGACATCAGACTGCATATCGCTCCCGAATCTTTTTTCCAGGTGAATACCCGCCAGGCGGCAGCAATGTATGCCCGCATCCGCGCCTGGGCGGCCCTCAGCGGCAAGGAACGAGTTATCGACCTGTTCTGTGGCATTGGTGGTATCGCCCTGAGCCTGGCCCCGGCAGCGCAGACGGTGACAGGGATCGAAGTCGTCCCCGAAGCGGTTCGCAATGCCAAGGCCAACGCGGATTTGAACGGACTGGCCAACTGCCGGTTCATCGCCGGAGACGCCACAACTGAACTTCAGTATCTGGCCGCAGCCGGTCCAGCAGCCGACCTGATAACGGTGAATCCTCCCCGCAAGGGATGCGGTGAAGAATTGATCAAACAGCTCCTTTGCCTGCAACCCGTCCAGATCATCTATATTTCCTGTGATCCCGACTCGCTTGGCCGTGATTTAAAGCAGTTCCTCGCCGGCGGCTACCGGATCAAGTGCCTGCAACCGGTTGATATGTTTCCCCAGACGGCACATATTGAAACCATGGTCCAGCTGATCCGAATGTAAAACGGGCAAAAATAGCGGACATTTTTTTCGCAATTTCTCTCTTTTTCCAATCAATCTGTGATAATTTATTAATCAGTGACTTCGAGCACTTCTTTCTTTTCAATACCTTCCGGCAGGAGCTTGTATGACAGAACTTGACTACCGGGGACACGCCTGCCCCTACCCCGTTATTGAAACCCGCAAACAGATTCTGGCCAGCCCCGCAGCCAAGCTCAGGGTGCTGGTTGATGATGAGGCCTGTCGCGATAATGTCACCCGGCTGGCCGAAAAAATGGGTTATCTGATTGCCTCTGCACCTATTGCCGATGGTTATCGCATGGAGCTGTCACCATCAGCATCGCCACAAAGTCAGAAGGCACCGGCACAGCAAAGCGCCTCCGTGGGGGCAACGGTTATCTATTGTGGTAGTGACCGGATGGGGTCCGGCGATGAAGAATTCGGACGGGTGCTGCTGAAGAATTTTCTCATGACCCAACTGGAGATCGACCCGTTGCCGGCTGCTATTCTTTTTGTCAACAGCGGTATTCATCTGGCGATAGAAGGATCCGAAGTTCTCGATACCCTCAAAGCCCTAGAGGCTGCCGGGGTTGATATCGCCAGTTGCGGCCTGTGCCTCGATTTTTATAACAAGAAAAACCAGCTCAAGATCGGACGTGTCACCAATATGCTCGAGATTGTCGATATCCAGCATCAGGCCGGACGTGTTATCTCCCCCTGATCGACACTTGCTGATCGCCGATGTCAGAGGGTACCCAATGAGCGACAGATATTTCCACGTGCTTTATTCACCTGTCATCTGCAAAGAGGAGCTGCCATGCTGAAACAACGTCGCAGCGGCATTCTGCTGCACCCGACATCTCTCGCGGGCCCGCAGCATACGGGCTCTCTAGGGCAGGAAGCGCGCGATTTTATCGACTTTCTGGTCGCGACCGGTCAATCTGTTTGGCAGCTGCTCCCCCTCAATCCGACCGGCCATGGCAACTGCCCCTACAGCTGTTTCTCGGCATTTGCCGGAAATCCCCTGTTGATCAGCCTCGCCGATTTGGCCCGCACAGGTGACTTAACCTCTGATGACCTGCCTGTACCGGTTCCGACAACATCGCACTGTGATTTCGGTGCCGCCTATACAACGCAGAATCCTCTGTTGCGTAAAGCCTGGTCTAACTTCCGTCAGCACGCCCCGGCTGACCGCCGACAGCGTTATAACGACTTCTGCCAGACTCAGGATGAATGGCTTGATGATTACAGCTTGTTCGAGGTCATCCGTGCTTCACAGCAATACCGCGGCTGGCATGACTGGCCCCACGAACTGCGCAGTCGTGATGAAAAAGCCCTTGCAGAATATCGAGCCGATTGCGCTGAGGAGATTTCCTGGCACAAGTATCTGCAGTTTGTTTTTTTTGAACAGTGGTTTTCCCTCAAGGAATATGCGCACCGACAGGAGGTCTTGATCTTTGGCGATCTGCCGATTTTTGTCGCCGAAAACTCCGCTGATGTCTGGGCCAACCCGGACCTGTTCCATCTGGATGAACAACAGCGACCGACACTGATTGCCGGAGTCCCTCCGGATTATTTCAGTACCACCGGACAACGCTGGGGAAACCCTCTCTACAACTGGGATCAGCTCAGGGCGCAGAACTTTTCCTGGTGGTTGCAGCGTTTTGAATGGAATTTTGCCCTGTTCGACCTGCTGCGGGTGGACCATTTCCGTGGATTTGTTGCCTCATGGGCTATCCCGGCTGATGAGCAGACAGCGGTCAATGGCTACTGGCTCAACACCCCCGGTCGTGAACTCTTTGACCTTCTTGCCCAACGCTACAGCGAGCTGCCGATTATCGCTGAAGATCTCGGCGTAATCACGGCAGATGTCGAAAAGCTCAGGGATGATTTTTCCTTCCCCGGCATGAAAATACTGCAATTTGCTTTCGACTCCGGAGCAGACAACCCCTATCTGCCACATAATCACCTTCCCAACTCGGTTATTTACACCGGTACCCATGATAACAACACGACCCTGGGCTGGTGGAATTCCCTCGATGACGGGGTCAAAAACCGGATCACAGAATATCTGCACCGCACCGACACGGAAATGCCCTGGGCACTGGTTGAAACGGCGCTGGCCAGTGTCAGCAGACTGGCAGTCATTCCGCTACAGGATGTTCTGGGTTTGCCCGAAGATGCCAGGATGAATACCCCGGGAACGGCTACCGGCAACTGGTCCTGGCGTTACCGCAGCGGCGACCTGAACCATCTCCTGCGTGATCGCCTGCACAAAACAACACATCTCTACGGTCGCGACCTGTGCATCACCACATAAATTCACCGGAATTCACTCAACTATTGTTGTGAATTCAGCCCCTGTGTTATCTTTCGAACCGTACGTAAGAACTCAGTCAGTGCCCATTCGAAAAACGCCGGATGGACATCAACCGTTTCCGTCTGGAAACCAATGACAACTCGATAAATACTTGCTTTGGAGGTTACGTTGAAAACCCGGATTTCCTTTTTTATCTTTATTGTTACCCTGCTGGTGCTGGTTGGTTGCCAGCAGAACTCCACCACCGAGAGCACAGCGGCAGTATCATCGCCTGAGCCACAAACAGCAACCAATAATATCAGCGGCAGCGTAGTTGAAACCATGGACGCCATCGGCTATACCTACGTTCTTGTTGAAACCGACAACGAACAGGTCTGGGCGGCAACCCCCCAGTTTGAGGTAAGCGTGGGAGACATGGTTGTCATTCCTGAAGGCATGGCCATGCACAATTATTACAGTCAGACCCTCGACCGCCAGTTTGATGTCGTCTATTTTGTCGAATCAATTCTCAATGCCAGTGCGGCCACAGCTTCCACTTCAGAAACACCGCAAGGACAGATGCCGGAAGGTCATCCACCGATTTCCGGCGCAGCAGCAGCAACAGCAGCACCTGTAAGCGTTACCGACATCGATAAGCTTGAGGGTGGAATGAACATCGAGGAAATCTACAATGCCCGCAGCGAGCTTTCCGGCCAGGAAGTCAAACTCCGTGGTCAGGTGGTAAAGTTCAGCCCGCAAATCATGGGCACCAACTGGATTCATCTGCAGGACGGTTCAGGCAGCCCCGAAGCAGGGACCCATGATCTCACCCTGACGAGCAACACCCAATTGAAAGTCGGTGACGTTGTTGTCGCCAGTGGCAAACTGACTGTTGATAAAGATTTCGGCCATGGCTACGCTTACGATCTGATCGTCGAAAACGCCGTGGTAAACCCTGAGTAAGTATCCACCTGACACACTGAAACGCTATCGGCCCTCTGCAGTTTATACCGCAGAGGGCCTTTTTTTATGGGTTCAAACGACAGCATTTTATCGACGCCGCGTTGTGATCCACTGGTATCCCGGTTAATCTTTTAATGCGTCAACAAGCCGTTGCGCCACCGCCCGGGAAATTCCCGGCACCTGCTCAATTTCTTTTATTCCAGCTGCACGCAAGCGCTTGAGGCTGCCAAAATGCTTCAGCAGGGCTTTGCGGCGGGCCGGACCGATACCGGCAACCTGATCCAGATCAGAACGCAATCCCTGCTTGCGCCGTAGTTTACGATGGAAGCTGATAGCAAAACGATGGGCCTCGTCACGCAGTCGTTGCAACAAAAAAGTAGCGGCAGAACCATGTCGAAAGGTCACCGGGTTTTTTCGCCCCGGCAGGAAAAACCGTTCCTGCGTACGCTCAACCACTTTGCCTTTGACATTTGACAACACCCGGCTTTTGGCTATACCGACGGCACCTATCCGGCCAGTCAGCCCCAAACTGTCAACCACATCGACCAGCACGCCGAGCTGCCCCTTGCCACCGTCAATCAGAATCATATCAGGCAGACAATCCTCTTTTATTCCACGTTCAAGCCGCCGGCACAATACCTCGTGCAACGAAGCATAATCATCCGCTCCCACGACTGTCTTGATATGGTACCGCCGATACTCCTGCCTGAGCGGCTCGCCAGCTACAAATACCACCATACTGCCGACCGCCTGTTCTCCCTGGACATTGGATATGTCAAAACACTCGATCCGCTGTGGAAAGCGGGGAAGTTTGAGGCGTTCCTGCAGTTCATACAGCAGGTTCTCCCGGGCCTGATTACGCTGACCGCGCTGCCGGTAGGATTCGAGGGCATTACGCTGAGCCAGTTCCCGCAACCGCTTCTTTTCTCCCCGCTCCGGGCTCAGCAGTCGAACCTTTTTACCGCGCCTTTCGCTCAGCCAATCGGCCAGCACATCGGCACTTTCGAGGGAAAAGGGAAGCAGCAACTGGTCGGGGATAATGACATCGCGGGCATAGAAATCCCGCAAAAATCCGTGCAGCAACTCCGGCAGATCAAGAACCCATTCAAGAAGGAAGCTGCGCCGCCCCATCAGTTTGCCGTTGCGCACAAAGAGCAGAGTGACCTCAACCTCACCACCATCCTGATGCAGACCGACAACATCCACATCCCCGCCGCTGAGGTCGGTGACTTTCTGTTTTTCGACGCTCTGCTCAATCAGACAAATCTGGTCCCGTAATACCGCCGCCTGTTCAAACTCCATAGCGGCAGCAGCAGCAGCCATCCGCTGACGCAACGAATTGATGACCTCAGATTCCTTTCCGTCCAGCAACTTTACCACCCCCTCGACCAGACGCCGGTATTCTTCCCGGCTGATCTTACCATGGCAGGGGGCACTGCATTGACCGATCTGATGGAAAAGACAGGGACGACCACGCTGACGACAGCGCTCTATCGGTGCGTGGCGCAAGGGAAAAATCCGGTAGATCTGCCTTAAGGTCGCACGAATGGCAGCGGCCGAGGAATAAGGCCCGAAATAGTGGGCGCCATCATTTTTGACCTGCCGCACGACCTGCATCATGGGATAATCCTCGCGCATGTCTATACGTACGGAAACGTAGGTTTTATCATCACGCAATTCTATATTGTAGCGTGGTCGATGCTGCTTGATCAGCGTGTTTTCAAGCAGCAGGGCTTCCTTTTCCGTATCGGTAACAATCACCTCTATGCGCTGAACCTTTTTCATCAATAAAGGGATCTGCTGGCGGCCATCGCCTGTGGCGGAAAAATAGGAACGCAGACGCGACCGTAACCGCCGGGCCTTACCGATATAGAGGATGTCACCATCGTCATCGAACATCTGGTAAACACCCGGACACTGGGGATATTTTTTCAGATCTGGAGTCAACATCAGTTCGCTCAACCCGGCATCAGGAAGGCAGCTTCCGTAACTGCTCCGGAGAAATCATTCAAAATATATTACTTATAGTATTAAATATGTTATTATTTTGTCATAGACAAAAAAACAATACCCTGAACATAACATGAAACCACAAGGAGCCGTTATGACCCTTTACGACTATTTCTCAAATACCCGGGGAACCGGTATTTTGTCAACTGCCGATAAACAGGGGCAGGTCACCAGCGCTATCTACGCCCGACCAGCGGTAACGGCTGACGGAACGGTCGCCTTTTTGATGCGGGAGCGGCTGTCCTACGAAAATATTTGTACTAACCCGCACGCCGCTTATCTGTTCATGGAAACCGGCAAAGGCTACCAGGGAGTCAGATTATATCTCAAAAAAATTGGTGAGATCGATGATCCACAGCTGGCCCAGTTGATGACCCGACAAAGTCTGACCCCGGAACAGGATCAGGAAAAAGGCCCCAAACATCTTGTCCACTTCAGTGTCGAGAAATCCCTTGAACTGATCGGCGCCCGGGAACGCCCGTTTAACAAGCCCTGAATTTTATCGCAAAAAAAGTAGCCGCTGCAATTGGCAAGGGGGCTGTCTAAGCGGTATACTTGCACCAGCAACCCAACCAATCTAAAAGGAGAAGATTATGTCTGAAACCATTTGCCACTGCATGGACGTTGATCGTGACACCATAGTCAAGGCCATCAAAGAACAGAAGCTCACCACCGTTGAAGAAGTGCAGGATGCCACTACTGCCGGGACCGGCTGCGGCAGCTGTATCCCCGACATAGAGACCCTGCTCGACGAAAACAAGTAGAACTCGGTCCTTTTTCTACAAAAAAGCAACTGCTGGCCCCTTTTCGATACAGAAGAGGGGCCTTCTTATAGCACCGACAAGATACCTGTCGGCCTGTTGATTTTGTCTGGCCCTGACCACTGTGACTGTTATATCATGCCTGTCCGTTTGATTATCTATTTCTTTAGTGTGAACAAAAAATCCATCGGGACAACACATGAGCTCCAACCCCATCTGGCACAATATTTTCCGTCATCAGGCTGAGAAAGAGTCCCTCAGCTACTTTCTCAGCCAGGTACCGATATTCGCCAAGCTCACCCGGCGGGAGCTTGCCTACCTGGAAAAACTGATTCATATCCGCAATTTCGAAGCGCACGAAATGGTTTTCTCAGGGGGGGATATCGGCTCCGGAATGTACATCATCCGCTCCGGACAAGTACAAATCTTTTCTCAGGATGCCGATGGCCGGGAACAGGAACTGGCGCTGCTGGAGGCGGGCGATTTTTTCGGCGAGGTCGCTTTGACCGCCTCACGTCCACGTTCGGCTTCGGCCCGGGCGGCAACAGCGACATCTCTGCTCGGCCTGTTCCGTTCCGACATTGTCGATGCGACTCAACGCCACCCGGCACCCACCGCCAAAATACTCTTCGGATTAAACCGGGTACTGGCCGATCGCCTGCTGCAGTGTGATGAACAGCTTGAACGCCTGCAACGCGCCAGTAGAACGCCCCAGGAGCCCTCCCATGAGTGAGTCCTCAGGTATCAGCCGCGCCCAGGTAGCTGTCATCTATCTGGTTCTGACCATGGCAATCGCTTCAGGGATTGCTATCTACTCTTCGGCCACAACCTTCACCGCCCTGCTGAAGACCGCCACAGCCGGGCTTTTCCTGCCGATTCTGCTGGCCATGATTGTCGCCTTCATGCTCGACCCTCTGATCCGCCAGATCGAACATTACGGTATCCACCGCACCCTGGCGATCTTTACTATCTACCTGATTATTTCCGCTACTATAATCGTGCTGCTGGTGCTCATCGGGCCACCAAACTGGCGCGGCATGATACAGGCACTGAAGGCCGACGTGCCACGCTATGTCAGCTTTGCTATAGTCTACCTGACCGGGTTACTGGAATTGGCCCAGCAGCATTTTCCTTTTATTGCCGAATACCACCTGGGAGACCACTTGCGCAACCTTTCTCAGACACTGATCGGTGCCATTCTGGTGCAGACACCGCGCTCGGCCATGCGCTTCGGCAGTTTACTGGTCCTCGTGCCCCTGTTCTCCTTTTTTTTTCTGCGGGACAGTCGCCGGATCATGCGCGGTATCATCGCCCTGACCCCCAACCGCTATTTTGAAATGGTACTGGATATCTATGCCCACGTAAGCTGGCAGCTTTCCACCTTTATCCGTGGCCGCATCATTGAAGCCATCATTGTCGGGCTGGTGGTCTGGGCCGGATTAGCTCTGACCGACATCCGCTATGCCCCGCTTCTTGCTGTGATTGCCGGAATTACCAACCTGGTTCCCTATGTCGGCCCAATTTTCGGTATGCTTCCGGGGATCACCATCGCGCTGGTCGATCTGGGCATTGGCCCGCAATTCTGGTGGATTTTGTGTGTTTACATTCTGATTGCCCAGGTGATTGTCGACAATATGATTCTGATCCCGATTCTGATCTCCAAGGTTTCCAACCTGCATCCACTATGGGTGATTCTGGCGATCATTATGGGCGGCAAACTCTACGGTATTCTGGGAATGATCATCGGTGTCCCCATTGCCAGCGTCATTAACATCATTATCCTCGAAATCCGTCAGTACCGCCGCACCTTCAACCCCTATAATCGCTACTTTTCCAGTCGCGGGAAAATGCTCTGACCATGACCGATACTTCTCTGCTCAGCGCCGTCATCGAGCTCAGCCGCACGGTCGGCAACTATCAACTGGAGCAATTTCGCCAGTCAAGTCCGGGCAGCGGTAAAGAAAAAGAGGAACGTGAATTCGTTTCTGCTGTGGACACAAACTCGGAAGAGATGCTCAAGGAAGGGCTGTTGCGGCTGCTGCCCGAAGCCGGTTTTTATGGGGAAGAAACCGGGCAGGATGGAAGTGTCCGGCTACGCTGGGTTATCGATCCCATCGATGGCACCACCAATTTTCTCAGTGGCCTCGATCAGTTCTGTATTTCCATCGCCCTGGAACAGGATCAGCACAGCGAGCTTGGTGTGATCCGGCGCCCGGCGTCCGGCGAATGTTTCAGCGCCATCCGCGGCCGGGGAATGTATCATCAGGAGTCACTCTGCCGCAAGGTAATCCATCTCCCGCTGCAACAGGCCCTTATCGGTACCGGCTTCCCTTACCGTTCTGCCGATCTGGCCGAGCCTTTTTTTGCCTGCGCCAAAGATATCCTTTACCGCTGCCGCGGCATTCGCCGCTTCGGGTCAGCGGCCCTCGATCTGTGTTACGTAGCCGCCGGCTTTCTTCAGGGGTTCTGGGAAAGTGATCTCAAGCCTTATGACGTGGCGGCGGCACTGCTGTTTCTTGAGGAAACCGGCTGTATCGTCACCAATGACCAGGGAGCCCCCTATTCTCCCTACCGTGACCGCCTGCTGATCTGTGGGTTCCCCGGTGTCCACGAGGAATTACTGCCGCTGGTCAAAAACCATTATCAGTCTTGACAACCGGTTGCCGGTGTCATTCAGGGCTGTTGACAACCAGCGGGCGGCTCCTGGGCTGTGTGCGGCAAGGCCAGGGTACAAAGAGCCGCGCTAAAAGCCAGCACAGCGGCGAGCAGAAAAGCGGGGCCAAAGCTGCCGAAATGCTCCCCCATGATGCCGGCGACAGTTGGTCCACAGACCTGTCCCCCGGCAAAGAAAAAGGTAATCAGTGAAAAACCGGCAGCCGCCCGGGACGGACCCAGGTAATCACCCACCGCAGCGGCCATGATCGCAGGAATTGACCAGGCGGTGCTGCCATACAGAACAACCGACAGCATCAGGGCAGTATGCCCCAATCCTGATCCAGAGAGCAGATAAGCCCCCGACTGGACGAGAAAAACCAGCATTAAACCGTATCGACGACCGATCCGGTCCGACAGGGTCCCGAACAGAACTCCGGAAAAAAGGCTGAAAAAGCCAACCCAGGACCAGAATTGCCCGGCAACGTTGTGGGCATAACCATGCTCGACAATCAGACTGGTGACAAAAAAGGTGCCGTACACCATGTAGGTCAGACCGAAAACAAGATAAAACAGGCCAAGCAGTAGCAGAGTGCGGCCGCTCCCGCGGGGATAATGGCTACCGGAATCGATGATTGTAGCAGCTCGTGACTGTCCGACCGGCTCTAGCCCCATCTCTTCAGGGGTATTGCGCGCCAGCAAAGAGACGATCAGGGCCAGCACAGCAATAATCAGGGCAAAAAGCAACCAACTCAGCCGCCATCCATCGACACCGCCTACCAGATTCAGTCGGGGGACAACCCAGCCGGAAAACATGATTGCCAGACCGCTGCCGACCACCATCAGACCGGCGGCCTGACCACGACGATCGCGACGAAACCAGAAGGCAATCAGAACCACTCCGGAAATATTGGCCAGGCCACTGCCGAAACCAGTCAACATATAAAGAAAAAACAAGGCACTGAAGGTCTGGGCCTGAGACAGGGCCGCCAGGGTCACGGCGATCAGGAAAAGAGACGAACCAAGGGTCAGGCGCGGCCGCAACAGGCCGAGGAGCGTCGGGGTAACGGCAACAGCAAGCAGGTAACCGACAAAGTTTGCCGTTCCCAGATAGCCCATCTGATCATAACTTAACCCCAAGCCGGCCTGGATGCCCGGCAGCAGCATGGCAAAGGCAAAACGCGCCAGCCCGAAACAACAAAAGGTCGTCAGAACGCAGGCAACGATAATCAGCCAGCCATAATGAAAAGAGGCCCGACACATCATAACAGCTCAAATCAGCCCGAGGTTCAATTTCCACCCAGCTCGCGCGAGCGTGCCGCTGACGCCGACACCGCTTCCATCAGGGTCGTGCGCAAACCTTTTTTCTCCAGAGTGCTGACTCCGGTAATCGCCGTACCGCCGGGGGAGCAGACCCGGTCACGTAAAATCGCCGGATGTTCCTTCGTCTCGCGCACCATCAATGCTGCCCCGACAACCGTCTGTACCGCCAGAGCATGGGCCACATCGCGGCGCAGCCCTTCGCGCACACCGCCATCGGCAAGAGCCTCAATAACCGTATAGATGTAGGCCGGACCGGAACCGGACAGGCCGGTTGCCGCATCCATCTGGCGCTCGTCAATTAACTGGACGATACCGACACTTTCCAACAGCTCCCGGACAATCTGCACATCCTCCTTGCCGGCATGAGTGCCTCGACAAATGGTACTGGCCGCCTCGCCAACCAATGCCGGCGTATTCGGCATGACCCGTACAACCCGTGGTGAACCGGCAAATTTTCGTTCGATACTGGCGCAGGTAACACCGGCAAGAATTGACACCATCAGCTTGTTGTCATTCCAGGTCGGAACAATTTCACGCAGCACTTCATCAACAATCTGCGGCTTGATCGCCAGAACGACGATCTCGCACATAGCAACCAGTTCCGGATTATTTTCCGTCAGCGCCACACCGAATGCCTGCTGCAGTTGCTCACGCCGTGTTTCTATCGGCTCTGAAACAACGATTTTATCGGCCGGATAGTTGACTGCCAGAAGCCCCTTGATCAGGGCTTCAGCCATATTACCACCACCGATAAAACCGATTTTATACACACTCGTCATCGTCATCGTCCTTTCAGTATTCTTTTATTTTCAGATTCAGTAACTGCGTAAGGTATTACAACCTTGTGTCGACAACCTTCAGCACTTGCATTTCTTCTTTTACCTGTTTACCAGTGAAGCTATCTCTGTTTATCATAGACCCTGAAAAAATACAGCCGGTGAAAACAGCTAAACTTTGTTAGCAGGCCGGCAACCTATCACTATCACTATGACAAGAAGGAGAAGGAATGACGTTAGCAGAGTTGTCAACATATGACGGCCGTGATGGAAAACCGGCCTATGTTGCTGTCAGCGGTGTTGTCTATGATGTAAGCAACAGCAAACTCTGGACCGACGGCAACCATGAAGGAGCACACCAGGCCGGTCAGGATCTGACCGAAGAGCTCAAAACTGCGCCCCACGTCCGTTCGGTCATCGAACGTTTCCCGGTTATCGGTCAGCTCAACCCCTCGACAACCGGGGAGCACTCTACCAGCAAGCTGCCGCTGGTGCCCTTGCTTGCCGTAGCTGCTGTTGCCATTATTCTGCTGATCATACTGTTGCGCTGAAAAACTGCCCTGAACACGCTGATATTTTGTCGGTGGTTCAGCTCGGTGAGGTGGTGAGAAGTGTTTTAATCTGCTGCGGCAATTTCAGAAACACATCGGTTTTTGCCAGTACTGCTTTGATGTTGGTCTGCGCAACCCCTTCATCTTCCATGGACAGCAAAAAACCGGAACAAAGAACCACGGGCAGCTGCGGGGCCAACACAAAAAGTCGCTGAGCCAGCTCAATACCGGTCATTCCCGGCATCGACTCGTCGGTGACGACCAGGTCAAATTGGTGCTCGTGCTGTTCAAACAGATCCAGTGCCTGGCGGCCACTTGAGGCACACACCACTTCGTAACCTTCGTCTGTCAGAAGATCGTCACCCAGCACCATGAGCGCCTGTTCATCATCAACAAAAAGAATTTTGGGGGCTGGCAAATTACCGTTCATTATTCTCTTCTTTTGATTAAAGCTCTTAATATTACTTGTATTTTGACCTATTTTGATTTTTTTTACAAGGGCTGAGGATTCTACCGCAACAACAATTTGCAACGTCTTCGTGCCCTGACCGGCGGGTCGGGGCTCAGTGCCATGGATGGCTGTCACCATGGACGGGGACTGCGAACGGCCCAGCGCGGAGCAATCAGATCCCTTGGCCGGGGGATCCAGGGCCCGGGGCTGAACGGCTACAACGATTTATTCCATAGCTGACAAAGGCTGCCACTGTCATAAAATCCGATTTCACACGTTTATCTCTTGCCAACAGCGACGAAAATTAATAGAATTCAATTCTTAGCTCATCAGATTGCTGAACAGGAGGCACTATCTATGGCAAGAGTAGTGGAAAACCCTGATCTCGCCTTTCGCCTGGCCAGGGCCATCGTATCCGACATTGCCCTGTACAATCAGGACAAAGTTTCCGAGGGGATAAAGAGCGACAATATCTTTGAGCTGATGAATGAAGAACTCGAAGAGGGCCGCGAGCATTTCTTTTCACGTGTTTCTCCCGAACTTGCAAATCGCGCTCATCTCTATGAGCGTGCTATTGTCGATGTGTTAATCAAACAGCAGGCAGGGAAAATCGAGAGCCAGATCTGGTAAATGACTCGCGCCCGGCAGTTGTTGTTCCCCTGCGATCATCCCATGCAGCGTCTGGATACGTTTCTGGCAGAGGCTTTGCCCGATATCAGCCGGGCACAACTTAAAAAACTCATCGACAACCAGCAGGTCAACTGTAACGGAACGCCTACCAAGGCCAGTTTCAAACTTAAGGGTGGTGAAACTATTGATGTTTTACTGCCACCACCGCATCCTCTGGAAGCGGTGGCCGAAGCTATTCCCCTCGATATTCTCTATGAAGATCAGGATCTCATCGTTGTTAATAAACCCCCCGGCATGGTAGTCCATCCGGCCGCCGGCCATCATCAGGGAACCCTTGTGAACGCTCTGCTGCATCACTGCGACGACCTTGCCGGCATCGGCGGCACGCTACGTCCGGGCATCGTTCATCGCATTGACAAGGACACGTCGGGAGTTCTGGTCGTTACCAAAAATGACAGTGCCCACCAGCATCTGGCCGAGCAGTTCCGCCGGCACAACATCAAGCGTGACTATCTGGCCCTGATCCATGGCCAGCTGCCAGCGCGCACGGGCACCATCGACCAGCCCCTGGGACGGCACCCGGTTCAGCGAAAAAAATTCAGCACCAAAGCCAGAAACAGCAAAAGGGCCGTTACCCATTGGAGTGTCGTTGATCACTTTCAACAGGTTAAATTGAGCCTGGTTCGCCTGCGACTGGAAACCGGTCGCACCCACCAGATCCGCGTTCATTTGAGTAACGCAGGCCACCCGCTGGTTGGCGATCCCCTCTATGGCCGCCGCGCAGAGCTTAACAATATCCACGATCAACAGCTGCGCGCACTGATCCGCAAGCTTCCCGGCCAGGCCCTGCACGCCCACGTTCTTGGCTTTATTCATCCGCGCAGCGGTGATTATCTTGAATTTAACAGTGACATCCCGGCCCCTCTGCGTCATATTATCGCCTATCTGCAACAACAGGAGGGATCATCCCCTGTTACCGGCGACAACGATCATCCTGGCTGAAATCTACACCACTATTATTTTTGTACTGGAGTTATGGTAATGAAACTGGTCCGCAAGGGAAAAATATCCTACCTGCAACCAACCAGCATCCCCCCCGGGCTGATTGCCGGGTTCAGCACACGTAACGGCGGTGTCAGCCGCCCTCCCTACCACTCACTGAACCTGGGTTATAACACCGACGATCCCAAGGTGCATATCGAGGGGAATCGTTCAACCTTTGTCCGCACCTTTGACCTCCCCATACACCAGCTCCTGACCGTAAAACAGGTACACGGCAAAGACATTCTTCTGATCGATGAACCCAACCTCGATTTGAGTCACTTCAATCGCCTTGAGGTCGACGCCATTATCACCAATCAGCCAGGTATCATGATCGGCATTCTCACCGCCGACTGTTACCCCCTGCTGCTGTGGAACAGGCAGCAGACGGCTGTTGCCGCAGTTCATATCGGCTGGCGCGGCGCCGCCGACGGGCTGATCGGCAAAACCGTCAAGGCGATAACAAGCCACTTCGACTGTACGCCGCAGGACCTGCTGGCGGCGGTCGGTCCCGGCATTGGGGCAGATCGGTACGAGGTCGATCGACCGGTGCGTGATGCTTTCCGACAGGGCAGTGGTTTCTGGAAAGAGATCAGCCATGAAACGCGATTGGGTCACTTCAGCCTCAACCTTGCTTTAAGTTGTCGACTGCAACTGGAACAGACCGGTATCGCTCCTGATGCCATTGAAGAATCAGGACATTGCACTTATGCTTCTGCGGAAATGTTTTTTTCGTACCGTCGTGATGACGGCAAAACCGGGCGGCAGCTCGGTTTTATCATGCTGAAAAAATAACCCCGGACAAAGACATCACATCAATGGATTTTTTTTTCGACATCGACGAGCAGCAGCTGCGCCGCGAACGCGAAAAGGCGCGGGAGTTGCGCAAGCAGGGATGGTGGCAGAACCGTGTTGCCGCCGGCGTCTGTCATTACTGCCGGCGCACCTTCCCTCCCAGAGAACTCACCCTCGACCACATTGTCCCTGTCGCCCGCGGCGGCCGCAGCACAAAGGGCAACTGTGTGCCGGCGTGCAAAGAATGCAACAATAAAAAGAAAGATCTGCTGCCGCTGGAGTGGGAAGAATACCTGGAAAGGCTGCGCAACTCGTAGTGGCGTTTGGGAGCCTGATTTCAACTCGCCGCCACCAGCGGCAGACCAGGGTGCGGGCCGGTCATTGCGTGCCTATTGGCTGGTCAGTTTAATTTCAATCCGCCGGTTCTTCTGATACGCTTCCGGCGTGTCTGCCGGCTCAAGTGGGTGAAATTTGCTGAAACCGGCGGCCGCCATGCGCGCCTCGGGAACCCCTTTTGACGCCAGATACTTCACCACGGAAAGCGCGCGAGCAGTCGACAGCTCCCAGTTGGAGGCAAATGTTGCGGTGCGGATCGGAGCGCGGTCGGTATGGCCGTCAATCCGCAAAATCCAGTTGAGATCCGCCGGGATGTCCTCGGCGATCTGCAACAAGGTGGTTGCCAGAGCATCAAGATGATCACCGCCGACCGTGCCAAGATCCGCAGACCCGGATTCAAACAGAATGCCTGCCTGCAGAACGAAACGATCCCCCTGAATCTGAATTTCCGGTCGTTGGCCCAAGGTCTGTTGCAGTTGCGCAAAAAACTCAGACCGATACCTCTCCAACTCACTTACTTTGCGAGCCAGCGCAATATTGAGCTGTTTTCCCAATTCCGCGATGGTTTCTTCCTGCTTTTCTTTTTCACCCTCCGCCAGGTCCAGCGCGTTGCTGATCTGCCTGAGTTGAGCCTGCAGCCGCGTGATCTGATCGGTCAACAGCGTCACCTCCGCGCGCGCCGCCGCAGTCAACTGGCGTTCGCCGGCCAGGGCCTCCTTTTGGGAATCGAGCACGGCAGTCAATGCCTGAATCCGAACATCCTGCTGTTCGAGCTGCCGCTGCGCCAGCATGGTTGTTTCCGCCTGGTCGGCGAGTTGACTCTCCAGCACTTTTGACCGATCGCGCAAGCTGCCGATACGCTCGTCCTTGTCTGTTATTGCCGCCGCCAGTTCGGTGACGCGCGCTTCGAGCTGATCCCTGACCTGACGTAACGCCTGGATGTCCTCCTGGAGGCTGGCTGTCAGCAGCATCTGCTCCTCGATCTGCTCGGCATCCTGGCGGACCCTGACCTCGAAATCTGCGACCTGGCTCTGCAGTCTTTCCTTTTCGTTTGTCAGCCCGCTGATGGTATCCGCCAGACGGCTGACATCGGTGGATAAGCGGGCACTTTTTTCCCTTTCAAGGCCCAGCAATTCAGTCAATTCATTGATCTGGCCATGCAAGGTCGACAGTTCCTGTTTCTGCCCGAAAAGGATTTCGCTGAGCATGAATTGCGCCAGGGTAAAAATCATCAGGACAAAAATCACCACCATCAACAGGGCGGACAGGGCATCGACAAAACCCGGCCAGGCCGATATATAGCTGGAAGATCTCCGTGATTTGGCTCTCATGTCCGGCTCCCGTCAGGACCCATCGCCAGGGGACTTTTCTTTGGGTTTCTGCTGTTGCTGGAGGATACGCGCCATCAACTGGTTCCCTTTTTCCACCTGGGCAATCAGCAGCTTGAGATGTTCATCGACTGACGGCTGGGCTTTCACACCACGGCCGGAATCCTTGCCGGCATTTTCGTCCACCTCAACCAGATGGGTAACACCGGTCAACCATTCTTCCATCTCGTTAAAGAAGCGGTTCTGGGCATGACCAGCCTGTATGTCGACAAATCCCAGCACCAGGGATCCACCCAGACCGAAAAGCGATGAACTGAAAGCGGTGCCCATTCCCTGCAGAGGTTTTTCCAGTCCCTCTTTCAGGCTGGAAAAAACCTGGACAAAATCCTGTGAACCGACGTCAAGACCATGAATCACCTGACCGACGGTGCTGATGGTCTGTAACAATCCCCAGAAGGTTCCCAGCAGACCCAGAAAAACCAGTAAGCTGATCATATAGCGGGAAATTTCCCGGGATTCATCCAGGTGGCCACGGATCCCATCCAGTACCGTTGTCAAGGCCAGGGCGGATAGCCGAAACTTATCACGATGAATCTGCTCGAGGTGCTTGGACAGCGGGGCCAGCAGCACCGGTGGATCGGTCATGGAAAGTCCGGGACGCCCGGTACGAAAGATCTTGATCCAGCGAATCTCCGGCTCCAGACGCAATATCTGATAAATATTGATGCCGATCCCGACACAAAGGGCTGCCACAATCAGGGAGTTGAATCCCCAGTTGGTCATGAATGCGGCTTGCAGCGAAGGCCACAGAAAGACACAAACGCCTGTGACAATTGCCAGGTAGATGATCGTCAGATAGAGATAATGGCGCGGATTTGTCATGTCTCGCCAGCCTCCTTGAAGGAACATGAATCAAACAGATAATCGATATTTTTGCCACTTATGCTGCCGCCAATAAAGCATCCCCGTCAGGAGCTTAACCCAGGTGAAACGTGATGACAAATATTCATCCAGCTTAATCCCCGACAGCGCCTGGATCAGTTTCCTCTTTTCTGCTTTACTGGAGTCAAATAGATAAATATTCCAGCCAATCTTGACAGTACTCCTGTTATTGTTAGGCTTAATATTCTCAATAAAGAGTTTATCACGAAAGGTGAAGCGATGGATGTCTTTGACTTTGCAATGAAAATGGAAACGGATGCGGAAACCTACTATAAGAACTTGGCAGAACAGAGCAACATAGAAGGCATCAAGAATATTTTTCTGGACCTGGCTGCTGACGAAAAAAAACACTACGAAATTTTTAAAGCCATGAAGGCCCGCGCCGATATTGCTGCCATGAGGGATAGCGAGGCGTTGAACAACGCCAAAAACACCTTTGCAAAACTGCTGGAGGCTAAACCTGAAGCAGGCGCTATCCAGGGGGATCTCGATGCCTATCTGCATGCCATGAAAATGGAAGCCGACGGGGCCCGGGCCTATGAAGAAGCCAAAGACCGTGAAACCAACCCAGAGGTAAAAAAGCTGCTCCAGCGAGTCATTGAAGAGGAGCAGAAACATTACAACATCATTAAAAACGTATATGACTTTGTCAATGCACCCAATGAATACCTTGAGTGGGCGGAATTCAGCAACCTTGAAGAATTCCGTAATTTCGGCCGTGACGTTGGTGCCTGACCCGGCGCCGCACCGTCACCTTAACCTCCCGTCATTCCCATCCCGGCGATGACATGTCCGCAGTCGGGACAGCATCCTGCCGTGCTGATCCGATTGCGCTTGAGATCGTAGCCACGCCGCTGAATCAGGGTCGCACTGCACCCCGGACAGCGGGTATCGGTGTCAACACCCAGGTTGCCGACGTAGATATAATGCAACCCGGCAGCCTGTCCGATCTCTACCGCCTTGTGGATAGTTGCTGCCGGTGTCGGTGGCAAATGCTCCAGTTTGTATTGAGGATAGAAGCGACTGACATGCCAGGGGGTATCAACGCCCAGTTCGGTAGCGATAAATTCGGTCAGTTCGGTCAGTTCCTGCGGATCGTCATTGATGCCCGGAATAATCAGGGTGGTAACTTCGATCCAGATGCCGAAATCATGCAGTCTTTTCAGATTGTCGAGAACCGGCTGCAACCGGGCGCCGGCATACTTGCGATAGACCGGGTCACGAAATGATTTGAGATCAATGTTAACGGCATCAAGATACGGATGAAGCATGTCCAGCATCTGCGCCGACATATAACCGTTACTGACATAGACATTGGCAATTCCCGCCTCATGGGCGTGGCGGGCGGTATCAAAGCTGTACTCGAAAAAAATCGTCGGTTCGGTATAAGTATAGGCAATGGAACGACTGTCGCTCTGTTGTGCGACTGCAACAATCTGCGGCGGCGACATAACCTCACCGAGAGGAAACTGAAGATCATGCGGCACCTGGGATATCCCCGCATTCTGGCACCAGTGACAATGCATATTGCAGCCGGGGGTGGCCATCGAAAAAGAGCGACTGCCGGGATAAAAATGATAGAGAGGTTTTTTCTCGATGGGATCGACATGATGGGCGATAGTGTGGCCGTAAACCAGGGAGTAAAGACACCCATCACGATTTTCACGTACCCCGCAACGTCCACGTTCACCGCTGCTGATAACACAAAAATGGGCACACAAGCGACAGCTAACCTGGTTATTTTCACGTTGTTCGAAGAGCAGGGCTTCTTTCATGGCTTAATTGTTCTGCAGCCAGGCAAATACCGCTACCATCACCACAATGAGGGTTCCGGTCAGCCAGGCCAGCAGGTTAGCAAGTCGCAGTCGCATCGGATTCCTCCTCTATCAATAGGATCAGACCAGATCAAACAGCTCTGAATGAATATTGGTCAGTGAAATCCCCGCTTGATGAAGCAGCTTTTCGCTCAGATTTATCATCACCACCGGTCCACAGATCAGATAGTGCCAGCCGGATTCTGCCAGTGGCAAGCGTCTTTGCAGCAGATCGGCACTGATCAGTCCTGTTTCCCCCTGCCAGTCTGGTGGCGGGCTCTTGAGCAACCAGATAATCTCGAGATCGAGACGCTCCGCAAGCTGCAGCAACTCTTCACGGAAGGTCATTCGCTCCCACGTATTATAAGCATACAGGAGTTTTACCGGTCTGCAATCTTTACGATCGGCCAGGGTCCGCAGCATCGACATGATGGGGGCGATACCGATGCCGCCGGCAATAAAAACCAGCCCCCTGGCATCCATTCGGTCAGGGCTGAAGGCTCCATAAGGACCATCAAGGTAGACCTGTTCGCCGACGGCAACATCCTTGATCTGGGCACTGAAATCACCCAGGGCTTTGATGGTGAAGCCGACTTCCGGCACCGCTTCGGCGCTGGTAGAAAAAGAAAACGGGTGCTCTTTAAGGGCAAAAGGAGACGTCCGCAGAGTCAGCCAGGCAAACTGCCCTGGTTGAAATTTCAGCCCGGGATGCCCATCCGGATCAATCTTTAGCGTCCAGCTGTCGCCGCGTTCGGCAATCACCTGGCTGACCCGATAGGGGTGTTGCAACTGTATCAGGGGCTTGCAGAAACGCACATAGACAAGCAACAATAACCACGACAGGGAAAAAGCGCTCCAGAGTTGTCTGCGCCACGAAGTATCAACATAGTGTCCGACACCCAGGACGTGCCAGATCGCCAGTCCGAGTGCAACAACGGCCAGAAAAACGTGGAGAACCCGCCAATGGTCATAATCAAGATTGAGCTGTTTACGCCAGATCGACGTTGCCACCAGGGTCAACAGGGCCAGCGTGGCGACAACCGCACCCCAGAGGTGAGCCGGTGCAACACCGGGTTTAAACAGTTCAACCAGTTCCGGCTTGAGAAACAGCAGAATAAGCGGATGGGCAACAACAAAAAGAACGGTAATCAGGGCTGTCTGGCGGTGAAAATAATAGATAATATCGATACCGAAGGGGGCCGTAACACGGCGAAACCGCGCCGTCTGGAAGAACAGCATCCCCATCATGGCAGTGCCGGCGAACCCCATCGCCAGAGAGACATCCCACCAGAAACCGTTACCGGGAGGAACCGGCTCGATCAGCAGAATCGCCAAAGGGGCGAGTATCAACAGCAGATACACCCCGATCCAGAACACACCTGTTACTGCGTAGCCCATCAGCTACCCCTTCACTTCCTCCTGATCGACCGGCTTGCCGGTCAGTTGGCGATAGAGCTTGAGATATTCCCGGGCTGATGGCCCCCAACTGAAATCCTGACGCATCCCGCGCCTCACCAGTTTTTGCCAGGTGTCCGGCTGCTGGTAATAACGTAGCGCCCGATCGATGGTGTCAAGTAACTCCCAGGGATCAAACTGATCAAAAATAAAGCCATTACCATGGGCAGGATGTTCATCAACATCGACAACCGTATCTGCCAGTCCGCCGGTACGGCGCACCAGAGGCAGGGCGCCGTATTTCAGGGCGATCATCTGGGTCAGTCCGCAGGGTTCATAAAGGCTCGGTACCAGGAGCAGGTCAGCCGCGGCGTAGAGTCGGCGGGAAAGCCCTTCGTTGAAGGTCAGATTGATCGACACCTGCCCTGGTTTTTTTTCTTGCTGCTCCCGCCAGAACCGCATCGCTTCAGTGGTTCCCGAACCGAGCAAAGCAAATTGCAGAGGACGTTCCAGCAACTGCGACCAGACTGTCTCAATCAGGTTGATGCCCTTCTGGCGATCAAGACGACTGATCACCACCACCAGCGGGATATCGGTTCTGACCTCCAATTCCAGTTCCTGCTGTAACAGGGTTTTGCACTTCTGTTTATGCCTGAGCTGACGCGCTGAGTAGTTATGCGGCAGCGCCGCGTCATGAGCGGGATTCCAGATACGGTCGTCAAGGGCATTGAGGATACCGTGGAGGTGCGCATTGCGCTCTCGCAGCAACCCATCGAGACCGTGGCCCTGATCCTCTGTCTGGATTTCTTGACAGTAGGTTGGTGATACGGTGTTGACCAGGTCGGAAAAGACAATACCACCCTTGAGCAGGGACAAATTGCCATAATACTCCAGTGCCGCCGGGCTGGTCAGTTCACCGGGCAATTCCAGCCGGCGCAGCAAACCAAAGGGAAAGGTGCCATGGTAGCCCAGGTTGTGAATAGTCAACAGGGTGCGCGTATGGGCAAAAAACGGATCCTTGCCATAACTGGTTTTCAGCAGGACCGGCACCAGCCCGGTCTGCCAGTCATGCAGATGAATCAGCGCGGGCTGAAAATCCGCACTGCGTACCGCTTCCAGCAGTGCCCGACAGAAAAAACCGAAACGCAGGCCATTGTCACTGTAGTCGCCATCAGGGCCGGAATATAGGCCATCGCGTTGATAAAGTTCCGGTGTATCGATGAACCAGTAAGGGACACCATCATAAACCGCCTGTTTGAGGCTGGCACGTCTGGCCACTCCTTCCAGCGTAATTTCGACACTGTGGGGGGCCTTGCAGGGCAATACCGGTGCTGTGTCAATCTGCGGGTAGGCCGGTATCACCACCCGGACATCATGGCCGAGCAAACGCAGGGCACGGGGCAAGGATCCGACCACATCAGCCAGACCGCCGGACTTGGCAAAAGGAGCCGCCTCCGAAGCAACAAAAAGGATCTTGAGCCCTTCGGCCTTAACCGGCAAGGGTGTTGCCGATGCCGGTTGCGGATCGAGCAACACCATCAGGTTGTCGGTGCGATAGCCGACTCTCTCCGCACTGCGCTTGCATGCAGCTATACGGCGCAAAAAAACGATAACCAGATCGATCAGCGCAGCGGGATCAGCAGCTACCTGCGCCCGGCGACTGAACACCTGGTATTGCAGCAGCACCAGGCAGAAACGTTCCAGATCCTGCGCGACACACCAGTCGGTGTGATCATAAAAATGACATCCCAGCAACACACGCAAATTACGCTGATTGCTGATCCGGTCGAATAACCGGAACCAGCCGGTCACAGAATCTGCAGCATCAAGGAAAGTGGCAAGATCCGCATATCCGTCATCATCAATCTGAATATTTCCATAGACCGTTCGAATGACAACCTCCAGGAAATAGGCGGTTGTCATCTGGTTGAGGGGGGCGGCATCATAACCAGTGACCAGTTGCGTCATCAAGCGACGCACCTGGCGCCGGGCCCGTTCCGGCCGCGGCAACAGCATTAATTCTTCCAGCAGCGGCCGACCCGGTTCGAGCAACAGGCCATCATATTCGAGCCACAGACGATGGACACCACGATCGCCATACCGCTGCCACAACTGCTGCCAACGACCGTCCTCGTCCTGATGCGCTGTAAAACCGGCGATTACCCGGAAGCTGTAGGGTTCCAGCACGAAGTCGCCCCCCTGGCGCAGGGCAGCAGAAGGCTGCAGATACTGTTGATCCCGGGTCAGATCGGTCATCACGACAAAATCGCCGCTGCAATTGATAGCACAGGCGGCAATCACATCCCTTCCGCCTCGATCAGCCATGGCAACCGGCGCGCCGATGCGCCCGCCAATCCGCTTGGCTGAGTTGTTACAGATTACCAGCACCGTCCGCTGTTCAAGCTGGTTACTGTAAACAAACACATCCTCTTCCACCCCGTAAACCGATTCAAAATCATAAAGCTGAAAGGAATCCGCACCGCTGAACAGGGCACGCTTACGCAACAGCGGAAAAATAGTGGCACGATGACGGTCAAGCAAGCCCTGATCAATCGGCTCGTCCCAGCGCGGCGCAAGATACTCCATGCCGTATTTTTCGCGCAGCCCCTCAATCTGACCATGCCCGAACATGGGCAGACCGGGCATCGTCGCGAGCATGGTAGCAACACAGAAATACTTGTCACCATCGCCAAACTGCTCGATAGCCGGCTCCTCGTCGGGATTGCTCATAAAGTTGACAAAACGCTGAAGAATAGCCGGGTCAAACAGGAGGACATTCTTGATTGTTTCTCTATACTTAGCGTTCTCCTCCTGCTTAAGCATATTCATAAAGGCGCTGTTATACACCCGGTGCATCCCCAGGGTGCGGACAAAGTATCCCTCCATCAGCCAGAAAGCTTCCGCCACCAGCAGAGTGTCGGGTACTTCCAGTTGAACCCGGTCGACCAGTTCACGCCAGAACTCAACGGGGAAATAACGGTTGAACTCCTCCTGGCTCAGGGCATGGTCACTGCGTGACGGCACTCCGGCAACAGAACCGGGAAGAGGATACCAGAGACGCTGGAAGTGTTTTTTTGCCAGGGTCATGGCCGCATCAAAACGGATAATGCGAAAACGTCGGGCGACACGGATGATCAACTGAATCATCGCCTCGCGCATTTCCGGCAGCAGGTAGTTGAGCTGCACTGTATCGTTCCAGGGGAGATGGGTACCGTCGTTACCATGGTAGATGTAGCGCACCTCGCCGCTGTGCCGTTGCTGATAACGACAGACCACCGCTGCCTCACTGTGGTCGTAGTAGCCGTCTTCAATCTGGATACTGTAATCGGCGCTGCTACTCAGATCCGGCCCGGTAAAACGATAACCGGGATAAGGAGGATGGGACAGTTGAACGAACCAGCCAGGATGATCGCGTAACCAGGCCGACTCGATACCGGTGTGATTGGTCACCACGTCACAGGCCAGGTCAAGACCCCGCTGCAGGCAACGGTGACGCAACTGATCAAAGGCCCCTTCACCACCGAGCCGATCATCAATAACATATTCGTCGATAGCATAGGCAGAAGCGGCAACATCCTGCTGACCACAGAGATTTTTCACCTTAAGGGAAGCCTGTGAACGCTTCCAGATCCCGATCAACCAGAGGCTGGTGAAGCCGTCATCGGCAAGGGCGTCGAGTTCCTCGTCGGGAATCTGGTCGAGGGTGCGAATCGGCCGTTGATACCGCCGCGACAGTTGTTCCAGCCACACGTAGGTCGACTTGGCCAGCAGCACGGCCCGCGGCATCCAGGCCAGATCCGCAGTAAAATCGGCGTACTCATGGTCGCTGAAGGCAGCGGGGTCAAGGGGGGTCGTATCCGGTGGACCGGGAAAGCCGGGTTGATGTCCTTCGACCTGAAAATGCTCAATGGCCATACCGATGCGCGTCAGCAACTCCGGCGGCAACAGGTCCGCCCAGGTATCGCGCAGTAACTGCACCTGGGCTGAGAGATCCCGGCCTTTGCGCAGTGGCTCGAACAGCCGCGCCAGCAATGTTTGTGGCTGCTCAGCATAACCGTCATCGATGAGCGGCAGCGCCTGATCCAGCCGCGCCAGATGCTTGTCGTAGGCGCTCAACCGGCGCAACTGCTCTTCTTCTGCAGCAAACAGAGAGCGGGCGCCGGCCAGTGCCGGATTCTGGCTCTGAACATAGAGCAGCACCAGTTCAACCAGCAGATCGGTCCATTCGCCGCGCTCGTCCAGTTGTTGCAGATAAATGGCCGGTTCAACCGGTTCCAGCTCCAGCGGCAGCAGCGGGAAAAAACCGATAAACTGTTCAAGGCTGGCATCAAGTCCCGGCAGAGACAAGCTGACATCGCCAATCTCCAGTTTGCCCCGATAGAACCGACAGTGGCGACGGCGCAGAAAGTCGGCAGCCACCTCACGCAACCCCTGGTTCAACGCAGCTAACAGTTCGAGTTCGCCGGCGGTAACAGCAACGTCCGCTTCTGCGCGCAAGAAATCAGCCAGCAGATGGCGCATGTAAGTGTGTCCGGGACGCGGGTCTTGGCGGAAGCAGGAACCCAGGTCGGTCGCGTTCCACACCCGGCGACTGCAATGAAGATCAAGGGGATAATGACGCTGTGAAAAGGTTTCCTGCATTGTCATCGCTTAAGCTCCGGTTCGGCACTGCGAAGAAACTCAGCAGCTTCTTCCGGGGGGGTGGGATTGATATGAAAACCGAACCCCCACTCAAAACCGGTTAAACGTGTCAGTTTGGGAGCCAGCTCGATATGCCAGTGATAATCATGAGGCAGGGACTCCCAGAAATTCGGGCGCCCCATTCGAGGATGTGTCGGTGGTGCACTGTGCAGAATCATGGAATAGGCCGGATCTCTCAGGGTTGATCGTACGCGGCGCAGAATATCCCGCAGGGTTCTCGCTAGAAAGCCCAGCTGCTGGTCACTCTGCTGGGCAAAATCATGATGATGGGCCAACGGAGCGATCATCGTCTCAAAAGGAAAACGCGAAGCATAAGGGGCATAGACAATGAAATTGCCATCATCGCTGACAATTCGTGACTTGTTCTGCTGCTCCTGATAAATCAGATCACAGATCAGGCAGCGTTCTTTCTGCTGAAAATGACGGCGACAGTATTCAAGTTCATTGGATATGAGCGGCGGCACCAACGGTACAGCCATCAATTGGGAGTGCGCATGTGAAATATTCGAAGAGGTACCGACACCATGATTTTTAAAGATAAAAATAT
This sequence comes from Pelovirga sp., assembly GCA_041686715.1. GTDB lineage: Bacteria > Desulfobacterota > Desulfuromonadia > Desulfuromonadales > Geopsychrobacteraceae > Pelovirga. The sequence goes on along the minus strand of JAWLDI010000002.1, from coordinate 16,067 downwards.
AGCGAAAACGACTGTCTTTGCGCAGGTCAAGCATCCGAGATCGATAGGCTTTGAGAACATCGGTTATCTCGGATTCGCTCAAATCAGCAAGCGACTTGTTGTGATCAGGGGTTTCGATTATCAATTCGTGGGCGCCGATGCCGTTCATCCGGTCATACAGCCCCTCAGCACGATTGTCCAGATCACCTTCAATCTGCACAGCCGGGAACTTGTTGGGGATAACCCGCACCTGCCAGCCCGGCTCATTAGGAGCACTCCCCTGCGGACGAAAGGCAATGATCTCAGGGGCGGTGCGTCCCTCATTACCACTGCACAAGGGGCAGTGAGCGTCCTGCATCTGCAGGCGTTCATAGTCAGAACTCGGCGGTTCGCAGGGGCCCTGGCGCTTCTGCAGAAACTGCTGGGGACGACGACTGTCCCCAAGGCTCATAATAACCCAGCTGTTCTTCAGTGGATCCCAACGCAATTCAGACAAGGTAGCTATCCTTTCAATCCGTTAAACCGACCAGTTTTCTTCGTCAAGAGCGCGCCCGCGATAGCACAATACCGCGTATCCTTCGGTGGGCCAGCGCCCGTTTTCCCGCTGCTGACGGATGGCATGACAACTCAAACGGATACTTTTTCCCTGTTCCAGCTGCAATAAATCAAGCGGCACCGCCAGTTCAAGAACCTTGTCACAAGCCCCCTTTCCACCCGGAACCTGTTTACCATCGATCAGCACTTTGACCTTGCCTGCAGCAAAATTGAAACAGATATGAAACAGCCCGATACCGTTCAAACGCAACTCAAAATAACCATCCTTACCACACAGCCGTTTGAGCAGGTCAGGCTGATCAATGCGAAAGTAGAGGTTATCACTGTCGTACCCATAATAGAGATACTGCAGCCCTTCACGGCCGCTGTACATGGCCCCGCCAACTGCCAGGTCGATGCAGCCGGTAGCCAGCCACTCAAAATAGTCACCAACCCGCCCGTCGATCTCGGGTGTGAAGCAGGCGGAAGGTTCGTATCCACTGGTAACCGTCCGCACTCCGGGTTTGATTCTCTGTTGAACCGCCACCGGTACCGACAGTCCTTTGAGATGATACATTCCCTCCAGATGAAGGCGGAACAGGCGATCGAAAATATCCGCCTGCAGGCTCGAGTGTTCATCACCGAACCACCAGAACCAGTCACTGCCTTCGGCACGCAACAACTCCCGCACCAGGTCACTCAAAGGCTCGTCGGGATGGGCGAGGGCTTTTTCCACTTCATCGGTAATCGTGTCCTTGCGGGCCTGGTAGAGCATCTGCCAAGCGGTATTATCTTCAGGATGACCGATCCAGGTGGTAAAGTCAGCACGAATCCAGGATCCGGCGGCAAGACGCGAGAGGGGCTCCGGCGTACTCTGTTCAAGGGCATCACTGATCGTCGTCATGGCAAAGCGATCATCCTGATGCAGCATCTGATAAAGATCACGCAAAAAAGGGTAACCGTTGTCAGCGTAGCGCTCCCAGCAGTTTTCACCGTCAAGGATAATAGCCACCGTCCCTCCGGGGGCCATACCGGCAATCTGGCCCAGTCGCTGTCTGATATCGGCCACCGCCTCTGCTGCCTTCCAGGTAGCGTAAAGAAAACCGATCCGGTCGGACAGTTCCCGGTCGCGAAACACCAGGGGCAACCCCTCGTATTCATAAAAACGATAAAGATGACCGCGATTACGCAGACCACCATTGAGGCTGCGGGCCAGAATATCCTCATCGGTAGCGGCCCACCGGGCTCCTTCTTCCTTCATCAGTACCACCGCTTCGTGGCTCACCCCCCCTTCCGCCGGCCACATTCCGCGACGACGCTTGCCGAAAAAACGTTCCGCTGTCCGCAATCCCTCACGCACCTGCAGGCGGGCATCTTCGGAATGGCGAAAATCGGCGGCCGGCAACGGTAATCCGGGTGACGGCTCCCAGGCAGTCTGAAGATTGCACAGCAACGGCAGAATCGGATGAGCGTAAGGAGTGACGGTAATCTCAATCAGCCCCTTTTCTTCCAGTTCACGATGGAAGTCGATAATCCGGGCAATTTCCTCTTTACAGATGACCAGCAGCTGCTGTTTGTGCTCTTCGTGATAGAGTCCACCACGCTCGAGCAGCAAACTCACCAGTGATGAGCGCTGGCGCAGATGGTAACCGGTCCAGGCAAGCAGAAAACAGACCTGCAGATCGAGAATATCCTGATCACTGAAACCCTCGGCACTTGGCTCAAGGCTGCCGCGCTGAAGGTAAAGCTGATGGTAGCGCCGGTTCGGAAGAATCTGTGTGTCAATATTGACAGAAAAAAACTGCTCCACGACAAATTGCCGTTCCGCTGCCGATAATTTGTCAGCAGGACGGGCAATCATCTCGAGCCAGCGATCCTGGTCCTTTTCGGTGGCATACCTTTCAAGCTGTTCAAGCAGTGAGGGGACCAGGTTGATTGTTACCCGGGCTCTGGTCGCAGCCACCGTTTCAAGCATTTCGCCGTAATCTTTGAGACCGTGCAGCCAGGTCCACGGAAGCAGCGTCTGCCCACCGACCGGATCACGGTAATCAGGCTGATGCATATGCCAAAGAATACAGACATTCAAAGGGGGTGAAGATTCAGCAGTATCGGTTTTGGAAGTCATGTTAATCCTTTATCCACGGGCGATGTCACTTCGGCTTTGTTAAGCGCCAGTCACCTTAAGAGAGTGTAACAAGTTTTCCGCCAAGATGTAACTTAATCCCTCGATCAAGTGGCAACGCCCGCAACATATTCGGCTTGCCCTGCTCCAACCGTTCCGGCATAGTTGCGATCATGTACCAGAAACGCATAAACCTCTACTCAAGCCACCTCAAACATCGCTTTGGCGGTCGCGTCCATAAAATCTCGGTTGATGCCGGTCTCGGCTGTCCCAACCGGGCAGATGGACGCGATAGTGACGGTTGTATTTTTTGTGACAGTTCCGGCTCGGCGGCAGTCGGCATCGCGCGCCGTACCGGTATCGCCGGACAACTCGACCAGGCCAGGGTATTGATGCAGCGCAAATACCGGGCCAAATGGTTTATTGCCTATTTCCAGCCATATTCCAACACCTTTGCTCCGGTAGAACAGTTGCGGGATTATTACAATCAGGCCCTCGCCGTAGCAAAGGTAGTCGGGCTCGCCGTCGGCACCCGCCCTGATTGCGTTGCCGATGAGGTCCTCGATCTGCTTGCAGACTATCACCGACGCACCTATTTCTGGTTGGAACTGGGGCTGCAGAGCTGCCACGACCATACCCTGCACTATCTGCGCCGCGGCCATGATTACAACTGTTTTCTTGATGCCTACCGCCGCGCCAAAGAACGTGGCTTACGGGTCTGTGTTCACCTGATTCTCGGCCTGCCGGGGGAAAGTCGCGAAGAGATGCTTGAGACGGCAGCAGAAATGGCCCGTCTTGGTGTCGATGGCATTAAACTTCACCTGCTCCATGTGCTGCGTGGCACCCCCCTGGGGGAACGTTTTCTCGGTGGAGAGATCACGACTCTGGACATGGACGAGTATGTGGAACTGGTGGTTGATGTGATTGAACGGTTACCCCCCGACACACTGATTCAGCGCCTGACCGGCGATGGTCCGCGCGAACTGCTGCTGGCACCGATGTGGTCACTGAATAAGTGGGAGGTGCTCAACGCAATCGATGCGGAATTCGAACGGCGCGGAACACAGCAGGGAAGTTGTGCAGGAGATATAATAACCCGTACCTGCGATTTCTAAAATGAAGGACGCAGTACTCCGCCGGAGAAAAACCTCAGGACGGGGTCGAAGTGATCGTCACCGGCATCAATTCACGCGGCTCGGGAGTCGCCCCGCTCCATGAAATCAACAACAGTGAAGCCCAAAGAATACTGATAGTTATAATCGCCAGTCGAAACATGTGGCGCAATTTAGCAGAACATCAACTGATAATCAACTGCTTTAACAGGCCACATGATCAACAATGGGAGTGTCATCCTTTACCCACCTCGCTACCGACAGCCCTTGACCCGTTCCCCGTTCTCAGGTATCAGAGAGCTCCCATTATTTCCAGACAGGCACTGTTCATGTTTGATCTCGCTCAACTTAATCCTCAACAACGTCAGGCCGTCACCCATGGTGACGGCCCATTGCTGCTGCTGGCTGGTGCCGGCTCCGGAAAAACCCGGGTCATCACCTGCCGTATCGCCTATTTACTACAACAGGGAGTCAGCCCGGAGCGGTTACTGGCGGTCACCTTTACCAACAAAGCGGCACGGGAAATGCGTGAGCGCGTCCAGGAGATGGCCGGTCGCCATGCAACCAGAGGAATGACCATTTCAACGTTCCACTCACTGTGTGTCCAGATTCTTAAAAGCCATATTGATCGCCTTGGTTTCAAACGTAATTTTTCCATCTACGCCGCCGGCGATCAACTGCGATTGATGCGCGAACTGTTACGTAACCTGGGTGCTGACAACAGCAACCGGGACGCTGAACAGGTGCTCTGGCGGATATCAGCTGCCAAAAACCGCCTGGTCGATGCCGGTCAGTATCAGGGCCACGTGCGCGACCCCCTTTCACATCTGGTTGCAAAGATCTATCCACGCTATCAACGAGCACTCAAGGCCTACAATGCTGTTGATTTTGATGACCTGCTGCTGCTGACGGTCCGCCTGCTGGAAGGACAGCCGGACCTGTTACAGCACTACCAGAGTCGCTTCCTTTACCAGATGGTGGATGAATACCAGGATACCAATCCGGTCCAGTACCGGCTGCTCAGACACCTTGCCGCAAGTCACCACAACCTCTGCGTGGTTGGTGACGATGACCAGTCGATTTATGCTTTTCGCGGGGCCGACATCAGCAACATTCTAGATTTTGAAAAAGACTTCCCGGCCACCAGGGTGATCAAACTCGAGCAGAATTATCGTTCCAGTGCGAACATCCTGACGGCTGCCAATCATCTTATTACCAACAATCATCAGCGGCGCGCCAAGACCCTGTGGACCAGCAGCCAGGCGGGGAACAGTATCGATTATTTCCTCTGCGAAGACAGCGAAGATGAAGCCCGCCAGGTGGTTGAACTGATTCATGCCGAAACCTTTCGCCAGCAACGCAAGTATGGTGATTTTGCCATCCTTTACCGCACCAATACGCAGTCCCGCGCCTTTGAAGAGCAATTGCGCTACGACAACATCCCCTATGTACTGATCGGCGGTCAGCAGTTCTTCGACCGCAAGGAAATCCGAGATCTGGTGGCTTATCTGCGCACCATTCTCAACCCTGCCGATGAAGTCAACCTGTTGCGCATTATCAACTACCCGCGGCGCGCTATCGGAGAGAACACTATTGACCGGATTATTCGTCGTTCGGCTGAGCAGGACAAAAGTATCTGGTCCCTGCTGCAGCACCCCGGTCAGATCGATGATCTGGGTCAACGGACACTGGAGAGCATCGGCGATTTTGTCGCACTGATCAAGAGCTATCAGAGTAAATTCAAAAATCCACTGCGCCTGCTTGAAACCCTGCGTGATCTCATGAGCGAGCTGAAACTGGCGGAAGAAATCTATCGTCAGGAAAAAGATCCGCAGACGGCTCAGCGACGGGTTGAAAACCAGAATGAAATTCTCAATTCTCTGGCAGGCTACCTTGAACGCAGTGAACGGCCGAGCCTGATCGGCTTTCTTGATGCCATCTCCCTGCTTGACGCCGAGCCGGCCGGCAAAGAAGATAAGGAAAAACAACTTTCGAACACCACGGTCACCCTGATGAGCCTGCACTCCAGTAAGGGGCTTGAGTTTCCAGTTGTCTTTCTGGTAGGGATGGAGGAAGGCTTTTTACCACACAAAAAATCGATCGATGTCACCTTTGACATCGACGAAGAACGACGTCTCTGCTACGTCGGTATTACCCGGGCACAGCAGCGACTGGTGCTCCTCAGTGCCCGGCAGCGACGCAAACATGGCAAGCTGGAGCTGCGCGAACCAAGCCGCTTTCTGGCTGAGTTACCTCAACAGCTGCTGGCCAGGCGCCACGACAGCAGCTGTGCCAATGGCTCAGCAGAAGAGCAAGAAAAAAGCGCCAGCCAGTTTTTCCAACAGATCCAGCAGCTGCTGGGATAACCCGGACGCTGATCAAACACCCGTTCTTACAAAGGAGAACCTGTTATGGCTAGAATTGAAGTGAGTTTTCCAGGTGGCGTTCAGGTTGCTGCCCGCATCGGATCGTTAGAGGTTCTGACCGACCAACCGGTAGAGGATGGTGGTGATGGTACCGCCCCCTCCCCCTACGACCTTTTTTTAAGCTCGGTTGCTACCTGCGCCGGTTATTACGCCCTGCGCTTCTGTCAAGAGCGACAACTGCAGATCGAAGGGCTGGCCATCAATCTTGATATTGATCGCCATCCTGACAGCGGAAAGCTTGAAACGATCACTATGACACTGAGCCTGCCGACCGGTTTCCCGGAAAAATACCAGCGGGCAATTCTGCGCAGCATGGACCAGTGCTCGGTTAAAAAGGCCCTCACCGATCCCCCTGATGTTGAACTGACGATCGGCTGACCTCTTATATCTGGTTGAGGAGTTTGAGCTCCTTTGGATGGGGATTGAGGTAATACTGCCGGCGCAGATAGGGCTGATCATATTTGCGGATATAGTGATTAAACATTGTCAGCGGCACGATCAGGGGGACCAGACCCAGACGATAATTTTCTATCAGTTCAAGCATTTCCTGCTTCTCGTCCGCTTCCAGCTGACGCTTGAAATAGCCCAGGATGTGCTGCATGACATTCACCTGTTTTTTGGTTGTGGTCTTCAACCGCAGGGCGGTCAGCAGCTCGGTCAGATAGGTCTCAAGCAGATCATCCGGGGAATAATCTCGTCCGGCTGCCACCAGCTTGCCCATCTGCCGGTAATGCTGCGGGCTGTGAGCCATGATCAGCAGCTTGTGACAGGTGTGAAACTCCACCAGACGGCCGAGACTGAACCCTGCATCGAGCATCTGCCGCCAGCGTTTCAAAACAAAGATCGCCGTAATAAAGTTTTCTCGCAGGCGCGGATCATTCAGACGCCCTTCCTCCTCAACCGGCAGTAAGGGGAAGTGTTCCTTGAAGTGACGGGCAAACACTCCGACTCCCACCTTTTTCGGGATGCCCTTGCGATCGTACAGCTTGACCCGCTCCATTCCGCTGCTGGGTGATTTTGATTTAAACACAAAACCATCCAGCTGTTCTTTTTCCAGTTGCCTGACCCGTTCCCGGGCCCAGGCTTCCATCCGTTCGGTAATATCTTCACCACTGCGTGAAAACACCAGGCGCACCTGTTGCTGGTCATTTTCGACCAGTCGCAGGGTTTCCCGCGGAATCGGCAAACCGACCTCGACCTCAGGACACACCGGCACATACTCGACGTAATCGCCTAGCACATCGCGCAGGTAACGATCCAGCTGATGGCCGCCATCGTAACGCACCTGTGCCCCCAAAAGACAGGAACTGATTCCGAGTCGAATTTTATTGTTCATGCTATACTCTCCTTGCTGATCAGATGACTGTTTTATTGCTATAGACTAACAGAAAGTGGTCATGAAAGAATCTGGTTTTAATATTTACCCTTGACGATGACTTAAGCTCAGGAGGCCGGCATGGCTAAATCCCGAACAGACAAGCCGATTTTTGTTGCCGGCGGTACCGGCTATATCGGCGGCCGTCTGATTCCCCGTCTGCTTGATGAGGGTTACCGGGTCAGGGCGCTGGCGCGCTCGCCGGAAAAACTGGCAGGTCGCCCCTGGGCCGACCACCCCCATCTGGAAATCATCAAAGGGGATGTTCTTGATCCCGAAAGCCTTGCTGCGGCGGTATCTTCCTGCCGAGCAGCTTATTATCTGGTTCATTCCATGCTCCCCGGTGTGGCGGATTTTGCCGCGGCTGATCGCAGCGCCGCAAACAACATGGCCGCCGCGGCAGCGCAGGCAGAGCTGGAGCAGATCATCTATCTAAGTGGCCTGGGAGAAGACTCCGCCCCGTTGAGCCACCATCTGCAGTCACGCACCGAAGTTGGTGACTGCCTGCGGCAGGGGGACGTGCCGGTGACCATCCTGCGCGCAGCAATGATTATCGGTTCCGGCAGCGCCTCTTTTGAAATCCTGCGTTACCTTGTTGATCGGCTACCGGCAATGGTCACCCCACGCTGGGTCAGCACCCCCTGCCAACCCATCGGCGTCCGTAATGTTTTGCATTATCTGATCGGCTGCCTGGAGCAACCCCGGACGGTCGGCAGAACATTTGATATCGGTCAAAAAGAGGTAACAAATTACCTTGAACTGATGCAGACTTATGCTGAAGAAGCGGGCTTACGTAAACGCATCATCTTTCCTCTTCCCCTGCTCACTCCGCGCCTGAGTTCCTACTGGATTCATCTCGTCACCCCGGTCCCGGCCTCCATTGCCCGACCACTGGCCGAAGGGCTCAGTAACCCGGTTATCTGCAGCGAAAACAGCATTACCGAACTGTTACCCCAGGAGCTTTTCGATGCGCGTAAAGCGATCCGTCTGGCCCTTGACCGGATTCGTCAGCAACAGGTTGAGACAACCTGGACCGATTCAGGCATCCTGAAACCGGCCGAATGGAGTACCGCCGGCGACCCCAACTGGTCGGGGGGCAGTGCCTTTGAAGACTCGCGCACATTGACTCTTGAGGCAACCGCGGACGAAGTCTGGCCGGCGGTTACCTCTATCGGTGGTGAAGTCGGTTACTACTATGCCAACTGGCTCTGGAAGATACGCGGACTGATCGATCGTCTCAGTGGCGGGGTAGGTCTCGGTCGCGGGCGACGCAGTGCACCGGCCCTGTATCCGGGCGACGTCATTGACTTCTGGCGCATTCTGGCCATCAAACCCGGTCACCAGCTGCTCCTCGTGGCCGAGATGAAACTGCCGGGAAAAGCGACCCTTTCTTTCAAGCTGTCCGAAAATGAACAGGGCATCACCACGCTGCAGCAAACCGCTCGTTTCATGCCCAGGGGGCTGTTTGGCCTGCTCTACTGGTATGCTGTCACCCCTTTTCATTTTTTTGTCTTCGATGGCATGCTGCGCGGTATTGCCAAAGCAACAGGCAAACCCGTCACTGCCGGTCCGACAAAAGTCAAAACAACTGATGGCTGACCAGCCTGATAAAAAACCAACGGCAGATTTTGACCTTTTACTTTTGCCTGTCACTGCCGGGTATCCGGCGTAACAATGTCATTCCGAGCATACTGCCGGGCCGGGAGGATTGTCATAAGGGTGCCTGTCGCTATGGACGACCCTGCTTGGATCAACCGTGGAACAACTGCGTTCCCTGGCAGAGGCTCAAAGGCCCGATGCTGGACAGATGGAAAAAATTGATTTTACTGCCAATGAAAGCATGTTAATATCCACTTTTGAATCATGCCGACATGGGGATTTTCACCGTGAAAACGTCTTTACCCGACCTCCTCCTGGAACTTGAACAAGCCAGGCAGCGGGTCACAGAGATTGAACAGCACCTGCTTTTCGCTGATAAGGAAAAGCAGGGAACATCCCCGTTCTGTGGTCCCGAACACGATCTTCGCCTACTCTTCGACAGCAGTGAAGATTTGATTGTTTTTGTTGATCTCGACGGGCGCATTGTTTTTGCCAATCAAGCCACGACCAGACTGTTCAGTGCTACAAAAGGGATCGACATCGGTCCCGGCATGGAGGTCTCCGACCTGTTTCCAGCCGATCAGGTCGACTTTATCAATCATAGTCTCGCCCTGGCCCAGCGTGGAAAAACCCTGCGCACTAATTACCCGGACAACGAACGTGAGTTTGCCGCCATTATCCAGCCGGTCAGAGAAAACAAGACAATTATCGGTGTCTCCATTTTTGCCCGTGACATCACCCCGGCCCATGAAATGCAGGAGCAACTGCGACGCTATGAGCAGATTGTCGCCTCAAGTCCCAACCTGATTGCCCTGGTAGATCGTCGCCACCAATTCCAAATGGTTAACGATGCCTACCTGACCGCCTTTGCCAAACAACGTCAGTTCCTGATCGGCACGCATATCAAGCAATTGGTGGGCGAAGACAGCTACTATGATTTGACTCAATCGCTGTTAGAGCGGGCTTTTACCGGAGAACAGATACAGATCGACCAGTGGCTTGACTGCACCGGCATCGGTCTGCGTTTTTTCAATATTTCCTATCATCCTTTGCGGAGCCAGGATCTGCAGCCCAAATATGTTGTTATAAATGCCAACGATATCACCGAACGCAAACGCGCCGAAAGTGATCGCCAACGGATATTCGACCTGTCTCTCGACATGCTCAGCATCAACACCATGGAAGGCAAATTCATCGAAACCAACCCGGCCTGGAAGCGCACACTTGGCTGGTCGAAAACAGACCTGCGAAAGAAAAAATGGCTGGAACTGGTGATCCCCGAAGATCTGGAAAGCAGCACCGCAGTTGCCGAACGGTTAGGCCGCGGCGAATCTGTTGTCGCTTTTGAAAACCGCTGTCTGTGCAAAGACGGCACCATCAAGTGGCTGGCCTGGAGCTCTCACCCCGACCCGGAACGCCAACGGATTTTTTCGACAGTAAGAGATGTCACAACACGCAAGCACATGGAAGAAGAGCTGCGGCAACTGGCAACAACCGACCCGCTGACCGGGGCCAGTAATCGTCGCCACTTTATCGAACGGGCAACAGCGGAGCTCCTGCGCGGACGCCGTTATGGGGCGCACATGGCCCTGCTGATGCTGGATGTTGATTATTTCAAGGAAGTCAATGATACCTACGGACACAGCGTCGGCGATGAGGTGCTGAAACGTCTGGTCGACTGCTGTCATCAGGAACTGCGCGAGAGCGACATGTTCGGACGTTATGGCGGCGAAGAGTTTGCAGCAGTTCTCGTGAATACCGACAAGAGCGGCGCATTGCGCACTTCTAAACGACTGCTTGATGCCATCTCACAGTTAAAGATCCGTGCCGGAGCAACCACTGTAAGGGTGACTGTAAGCCTCGGCCTGACCATACATCAGGCTGATGACAGCTCCATCGATGCCCTGCTCAAACGCGCCGATGATGCCCTCTACCAAGCCAAGAACAGCGGTCGTAATCAGATCGTCGTTATCTGACAGGGCGCTATCAGATTAAACGAACTTCCCTTCCTCTGCCGTTGTTGTTGACCCGACGGCCTGAAGCCTCCAGATATCCTCGTTATACTGTCGCATGGTCCGGTCGGTCGAAAACTTTCCCGACGCAGCGCTATTCAGTATACTCATCCGGGTCCAATGCTGCTGGTCCTGATAGGCCCGGGAAACCTCATTTTGGGCAATCCGGTAACTGTTAAAATCAGCCGCCACCATCCATAGATCCTCCGGGCTGAGAATAGCCCGGATCAGTGGGTCGAAAATTCCCGGCTCGAACTGATTGAAATGACCACTCTGCAATAATTGCATGACCTGGCTCAACTGCTTGTCCGCGGCAACAATTGCAGCAGGATCATAATGGCGGCGGCGTTCCTCCACCTCCTCTGCCGACAATCCGAACAAAAAGAAGTTTTCCTCGCCGACCTCTTCACGCATCTCGATATTGGCCCCGTCAAGGGTGCCGATGGTCAAAGCACCGTTCATCATGAATTTCATGTTACCGGTGCCTGAGGCTTCTTTTCCCGCGGTAGAAACCTGTTCGGACAGATTGGTGCCGGCACAGATAATTTCCATGGAAGATACATTGTAGTTGGGCACAAACACGACCTTGAGCAGATCGCCAACCTGGGGGTCGTGGTTAATCACCGAGGCCACGTTGTTGATCAGCTTGATAATCAGCTTGGCCATGGCGTAGCCGGGCGCGGCCTTACCACCAAAGAGGATAGCACGTGGCACCCAATCAGTCGTATCTCCCTGCTTGATCCGGTTATAGAGATGAATCACATGCAGCACATTGAGCAATTGGCGCTTGTACTCGTGGATCCGCTTGACCTGAACATCAAACATGCTGTCAAGGGGAAACGTAACACCGCACTTCTCCAGAACAAAGTCGGCCAGGCGCTCCTTGTTGGCGCGCTTGACCTGTTGCCACTGAGCTTGAAAGTCGGCATCATCAGCCAGATCCCTGAGATGTTTGAGTTCGGTCAAATCAGTGATCCAGCCGGTGCCAATGCGACTGCTGATCAACTCCGCCAGCAAGGGATTGGAGTAGGCCAGCCAGCGCCGCTGGGTTACTCCATTGGTCTTGTTATTGAATTTTTCCGGCCACAGCTCATAAAAATCACGAAACAACCCCTGCTGCAACAAGCGCGAGTGCAGGGCAGCAACGCCATTAACGGAAAAACTGCCGACAATCCCCACAAATGCCATGCGAACCTGTGGCACCGGACCTTCCTCGATCAAGGACATGCGCCGCTGCCGCTCCAGATCTCCCGGCCAGCGCTGGGCGACCTCCTTGAGAAAACGGGCATTGATCTCATAGATGATCTCCAGCAACCGCGGCAATAATTGCTGAAACATCCGTACCGGCCATTTCTCCAGGGCTTCCGGCAACAGGGTATGATTGGTATAGGCCATGGTGGATCGGGTAATCTGCCAGGCATCATCCCAGCTCAGGCAATACTCGTCGAGGAGCAGTCTCATCAACTCGGGCACCGCACAACAGGGGTGGGTATCGTTGAGCTGAAAACAGTTAAGTTCGGCAAAGCGGCTGAAGTCTCTGCCCTTGATTGTCACCCAGCGTTCAATGACGTCCTGCAGACTGGCTGATGCAAGAAAATACTGCTGGCCCAGGCGCAGGTTTTTACCATTTTCACTGGCATCGTTAGGGTACAGCACCATGGTAATTTTTTCAGCTTCATTCTTGGCCGCGACCGAACCGGCGTAATCACCGGCGTTAAATTCACCCAGATCAAATTCTTCTGTTGCTTCAGCGCGCCACAGCCGCAGGGTATTGACGGTACCATTATTATATCCCGGAATCGGAACGTCATAGGGGATCGCCTGGACATCCTGAGTATCTGTCCACCGCACCCGGCGTCTGCCGTTATCATCATAGTAGTGTTCACTGCGACCACCAAACTTGATCCGCTGTTTGTACTCACGTCGCTCCACTTCCCAGCGGTTCATCATCGCCAGCCAGTGATCCGGTTCTTCCACCTGGTACCCATTCTGGATACGCTGGCGGAACATGCCGTACTCGTAGCGGATACCATATCCCTGGACCGGCAGTTGCAGTGTCGCACAACTGTCCAGAAAGCAAGCCGCCAGCCTCCCGAGACCGCCGTTACCGAGACCGGCGTCCGGCTCGGCCTCAATCACTTCTTCATAGTGAAGGCAGAGGTTGGCCAAAGCGGTCTTTATCTCGTCATCCAGACCAAGATTGAGCACTGCGTTGCCCATGGTACGCCCCATCAGAAACTCCAGCGAGAGATAATAGCAGCGCCTGGCATCTGCCTCTTCATGCGCCTGGCGGGTATTTTTCCAGCGCTCCATCAGACGATCCCGGATTGTCAGAGCCAGCGCCTCATAGGCATAATAAAGCAGACGGCAGTGGCGATCACGCCCGAGATTGTTGGTATAGTAGTGGCGTATATCCATTTCAAGAGATGCCGCGTCCATCCCCAGGGGCGGAACTTCGGTCAACTCGGGACAACTCATATCCTGAACGGCAAAACGCTTCAGATTCATAACCTCAGATCTCCTTGAATGTTTTTTTAGCAATCCGGGCACCACCCGCCCAGAACCTGCCGGCAATCGTGGTGGTGAGCGCCTCAAAGCAAAAGTGATACGTGGAATTTTTCAATGTGCTTCAGCCCAGTTGCGGCCGCTGCCGAGCTCAACCTTGAGGGGCAAATCGAGGCTGACCGCGTCTTCCATTTCCCGGCAGATCAGCTCCGCGACATATTCCCGCTCACTTTCCGGAACTTCAAATACCAGTTCATCATGGACCTGAAGCAGCATCCGTGCCTGCAGCTGCTCTTTTCGCAGGCGGCGGTCGATATTGACCATAGCGACCTTGATAATATCAGCGGCACTCCCCTGAATCGGGTAGTTGATGGCGTTACGTTCAGCGTAACTGCGTATTGCGCCATTGCTGCTGTTAATCTCCGGGATGGCGCAGTGGCGACCGAGCAGGGTCATCACATACTGATGTTCCCGGGCCTGCGCCTTTTGTTCTTCGAGAAATCTGAGCACTCCGGGATAACGCGCAAAATACTGGTCGATGAATTCCTGGGCCCGTGGCCGACTGATGCCCAGATCTTTAGCCAGACTGAAAGCCCCCATCCCGTACAGGACACCGAAATTGATAGTTTTGGCCTGGCGGCGCATTTCGTCAGTGACCATCTCCGGAAAAACATTGAAAATTTCTGCGGCGGTACGCCGATGAATATCCTCGCCCGCGGCAAAACTTTCCTTCAGGGCAGCAACATCTGCCATATGGGCCATCACCCGCAATTCTACCTGTGAATAATCAGCGGACAGCAGTACCCAGCCTTCCTGAGGAACAAACGCCTCCCGAATACGCCGCCCTTCGTGGGTACGGATAGGGATGTTCTGCAGGTTGGGATCACTCGAAGACAACCGGCCGGTGGCCGTCACCGCCTGGTTGAACGATGTATGCAGGCGCCCGGTCGCAGGATTGAGCAAACGCGGCAGGGCATCGGTATAGGTGCTTTTGAGCTTGTTCACCGAACGATAATCAAGAATCCGCGCGGCAATCTCGTGCTTTTCCGCCAGTCCCTGAAGCACCTCAACGTTGGTCGACCAGCCGCTTTTGGTTTTTTTTCCCCGGGCCAGTCCGAGTCGTTCAAACAGAACCTCGCCGAGCTGCTTGGGCGAATTGATGTTGAAGGCGCCTCCGGCCAGATCATGTATCTGCCTCTCAAGCATGTTGAGCCGCTCCCCCATCTCAGCCGAAAGCGTGCCGAGGAAATCAGCATCGATACGGATACCGGTCCATTCCATCCGTGTCAGCACATTCACCAGAGGGATTTCGACATCCTCATACAGCTTGCGGATGGCCGAGTCCTGCAGTTCCGGTAACAGCCTGGCGGCAATTCGCCACGTAATGTCGGCATCTTCAACGGCATAACGAGTCGCCCTGGCAACCTCGACCTCACTGAAGCAGATCTGCTTCTTGCCGCTACCGGCGACCTCGCTGTAGGGAACAGTACGATAATTCAAATGATTAAGGGCCAGGGCATCGAGACCGTGCGACTTTGATTCAGGGTGGATCAGGTAGGAAAGGATCATCGTATCGGTACTGATCCCGGCCAGTTCAATACCTGCCCGGCGCAAGACCAGGGCATCATACTTGATGTTCTGCCCGATTTTTTGATACTTCTCACTTTCCAGCAACGGCTTCAATTTTTCCACAACCAGTGCCGGCGGAAGTTGTTCCGGTACTCCCAGGTAGCGGTGCCCGATCGGCACATACCAGCCGGTACCCGCCGCCATGGCAAAAGAGAGCCCCACCAGGTCGGCCTGTACTGCTGTCAGGCTGGTGGTTTCGGTATCGAAGGCAAAGGTTCCGGCGGCCTTGAGTTCTTCGATCATCCCATCCAGATCGGCCTCTGTGGTAACGGTATGATAATCACCTTCGTTCGTTGCTGCCGGTTGCTGCCTGATGGCGGCAATATCTGAGAGCAGTTTGTTGAATTCGAGCTTTTTAAAGAGTGCGTACAAAGCATCGGCATCAGGTTCTTCCAGGATCAGACTTTCCAGATGGGCATCGATTTGCAGATCGTCCACAAGGGCAACAAGCTGCCGTGACAGGCGGGCCTGATCGGCAAATTGCCGTAGATTTTCCTGGCGTTTTTTTCCTTTGACCGCATCGATATTGGCCAGCATGTTGTCGATACTGCCAAACTCCTGGATCAGCGCACTGGCGGTCTTTTCACCGATACCCGGCACACCGGGAATATTGTCGGAACTGTCACCGGCCAGGCCAAGAACCTCCAGAACCTGCTCGGGCGGCACACCGAAACGCTCCATGACCTCTTTTGGTCCGGAAACTTTTCTCTTCATGGTATCAAGCAGGCGGATCTGTCGATCGACAATCTGCATCAGATCCTTATCACCGGTAAC
>JAWLDI010000001.1:0-53636 GCA_041686715.1 Pelovirga sp. | reverse complement strand
CCCTCAGGGGTTTCATGCAGGTGCCAGATTGATTCATTGCCGTTCTTTTCGAGCTTGACGAATCCTTTTTCGCCGAAGATTGAATCAAGGCCGGCAACAACCCGGTAGCTGTTGTCTTCGAGTGTCAGAGCGCTATCGGCATAAAGAGTGGTAAAGTCGTGGTAGGGTTTGCCATCATTTTCCGGGGTGGTCGACAGGCCACGGAACAATACCATGGCAACCAGGGTGGTGGATACGATCAGTAACATCGCCCCTTTAAAGAACTGCACATAGGTCGTTGACGCCATCCCTGCGGTCGCAACAATCAGGGTAACAACGACACCGACGATACAGACGCCAACCCAGTGCGGCAGACCCATCAGTGGTTGTACCAGCACACCGGCACCGACCATCTGCGGAATCAGATAGAAAATTGACACCAGCAGAGTGGAGATGGCTGCCATCAGCTGGATCGACTTGGAGTTGAATTTGGAGTCAAGGGCATCAGTAAAGGTATATTTGCCCAGGCGCTTCATCGGTTCAGCCACCAGGAACAGGGCGACGACCCAGCCGGCAAGGTACCCGATTGAATACATCCAGCCATCATAGCCGGAGGTCGCGATCATGCCACAGATGCCAAGGAAGGATGCTGCTGAGAGGTAGTCGCCGGCAAAGGCAATGCCGTTGGTCATCCAGTGGATATTGCCACCGGCGGCGTAGTATCCCTCGGCGGAACTGGTCCGGCGGGCAAGGTAGAAAGAGAGACCGAGAACAAACAGCACAAAGAAGATAAACAGACCGATAGCCAGTGGTGATTGTGTATATATCATCGTCCGAATCTCCCTTAACTGTTATAGCGTTTTTCTGCTTGAGTGCAGAAGTGGTTATAAATCACTGCCATAATCAGCGCGAGACCCAGTAGAAAAAAGCCCCATATAACAGCGGCCGTCTGACCAAGGATGATCGTCTCCATTGTCTTGGGTGCGTAGACATTCAACGCAATGAAAATGACGTAAAAGAGCGTATAGCCGAAAAACATCTTGACGCCCAGTCTCGTTTTAAAGCTGGCAGCGTTATCTTTGCCGAGCTTTACAGCAGGTCCATGCCCCATAAGAAATCTCCTCTCGTTCATCGAATTCGTGATCAGGTTGATCACATGTTCACAGGTTGCTCAGGTGTGTTCAGGGGGGCGATAAGAAACCCCATTTGATTGAATTTTATCAGTAGATTTGTACTCAGGTTAAAAAATGCGAAATATTGTCTTTCTGACCCGGCGATATAATACGTTGTTATATAAGTGTGTCAACCCAAAAAAAAGGCAAAACCACTGTTTTGTATAACAAAATAACGTTCTATTTTAGTTAGAAGAGATTCTGCATTGCTGCGACGGGCGGGATGACAGGCGCTGGTATTGTGGATCTTTTCGGTTGTCCGGCTAGAGTTGTTCAGGTGTGAAGCAGACGACCTCATCGATTGTCGGCTGGTTGCAGAGCAGCATGATCAGTCGATCAATGCCCAGTGCTATCCCGGCAGCATTGGTGAGGGTTTCCAGCTCAGTGATGTACTTGTCCGGAACCGGGCAGGGTTGTTTCCCCAATGCGCGGCGCTGTTTTTCTTCTTCTTCAAAGCGTCGGCGCTGTTCCGTCGGATCGGTCAATTCCGAAAAACCGTTGGCCAGTTCGAATCCTGCCAGATAAAGCTCAAAGCGCTCCACCTGGTTCGGATAGTGCAGTTTACGCCTGGCAAGGGAGCCCTGAAGGACAGGGTAGTCAACTAGAAACAGTGGTTTATTTACGGGAAGTGCGGGCTCGATTTCATTGCTGATCAGTTCGGAAAAAAAATTTGCATCACTGACTTCATGCAAGGCAGTAGAACCATGTTGTGAAAATGCGTCAGCAACAGTCATTCGTGGCCAGGGTACGCTAAGGTCAAGGTTTTTCCCCTGCCATGTCAGCTCGTTATTTTCAGTCAGACTGAGGATGAGCTGTTCACAATCAGCCATGAGCTGATGGTAGTCACAATCACGCCGGTACCACTCAATCATGGTGTATTCCGGCAGATGCTGCGCGCTGCGTTCGCCGCTGCGCCAACAGCGGCAGATCTGGAACAGGTTGTCATAACCGGCAGCAAGAAGACGTTTCATGCACAGTTCCGGAGATGTCTGCAGATACCAGCCTTCGCTTGTGATGGCGTCAATATGCAGTTCGGGAGCATTTGCCGGAATCCGGTGCGGGGTTTCGACTTCAATGAAACCCTGCTCAATAAAGAAAGCCCGAATCTGTTGCAGGATCCGGGCTCTTTTTTTTATGGTGTCCTGTTTGCGTGCCAGTTGCCAGTTAGGTTCCACAGTCATTCCTTGACACGAGTGACGTATTCTCCAGTGCGGGTATCGATCTGGATCATGGTTCCTTCTTCAACAAATGAAGGCACCTGCAGATTGTAACCGGTGTCAACGACGGCAGGCTTATTGTTGCCGGCGGCAGTATCACCCTTGACCCACGGATCGGCCTGGGTGACACGTAGATTGACAAAATTCGGCAGACTGATACCGATGCCGCGGTCACCGTGCATGAGTATTTCCACGTCCATGTTATCAACGAGAAAATATCTGTCGTCTCCAACGGTATCGGCGGTCAGCGTGATCTGCTCGTAGTTTTTTTTGTCCATAAAAACATAACCGGTGTCATCCTGATAGAGATACTGCATTGCCCTTTCTTCCAGGTGAGCCGGTTCAAAGGATTCGCCGCTGCGATAGGTGCGATCGAAGAGTGCTCCGGTGATCATGTTACGTAGCTTGCACTTGTACAGTGCCTGTCCTTTGCCCGGTTTGGTGAAGTCATACTGCGCAATGACGTGGGGATCCCCATCAATCATTATTTTCAACCCTTTTTTCAGGTCGGAACAATTATACATAGTCTGGCTCCTTCGGAAGTAATTTTTGCACCGCGCATTTAAACACAGCAAAACGCCCGTTGTCATGATAAAAGCACAATCAAAGCTTATAGCAGGCTGTTTTCAGGTGGGGTTACTGGGGTTAAAAGGTTCTGCTTTGCGGTTGAGCTGTTCATAAAGCTCTATCTGTTCCTGAATCGACAAGCGATTTTTATGACATGTTTCCAGGCAGAGATGACAGCGGTCATTGCTGCACCAGTGGCACTGAAAGCAGTCGCGACAGGGATGTTTCCTGATGATGACAACCATAGGTCATTTTACCTTTATTCATCAAAAGGGGGCAAGGGCACGGCTGCCGGCAGGCTGTTTTCTGCGTTGGTGATAGAGATAGACCGCTTCAAGGGTTTCGGCCGCCAGCAGCAGGACAACGCCGATGACGATACCGGAGACGGGAGGTTGCCAGGAGACCAGTGGCCACCAGGTTGCCAACAGAAATAGGCTTTTGATGACCGTCGAGCGTCCCAGTTGGCTGGTCTGTTCAGCACCGGAAAACCATCCGCGCAGCAGGTTGCTGGTACCATACAGCAGAGGGAAGATGGCACAGGCAGCAAATGACAGACGCAGATAGTCGCGCAGGTCGGTTTCGACACCAAGAAGTTGTCCTATAATCAGTTGATACAACGGTCCCGCCGTGAGCAGAATGATCAGACCCATAGCCGCAGAAAGGCAGCAACTGAAAAAAACCAGCCTGCGGTAATCGTAGACCGACTTGACCAGGGTCATATAGGTCTGTTGCAGATTGCGCATCGGTCCGGCCAAAAGAAACAGGAAGCCACGGATGACACCGAACGCTGCAAGAGCCAGGGCACCATCATGCAGACGCCCGATAATCGCGCTGATCAACAGCGGGATTGTTTGCTGCAGACATGAGGAGTAGGCAAGAGGGAAGGCGTAGCGCAGGATGTCGCTCGTGCTTCTTTCCTCCCCCTCACGCAGCAAAGTCGGGCGTTCTTTCAATGCGAGCCATGAAATCACCAATGTTTCCGTCACTACACAACTGACCAGCGCAAAGGCACCGAGCTGGGCGCCGTCAAACCAGATTTTACCGGCAAACAGAAACAAAAACAGACCGGCAACCCGGATGCCGGTAGCAAATGACACCAGGGCGGTTCGTCGGGCACGAATCAGCATCCCCTGACTGAATCCGCGTATACCGGTAAAAAAGGGCAGAAAGGTCATGATTATTAAAGCCTTGCGCGCTTCTTCGGCGACTTCGCGGGGAATGCCCAGCAGCCCTGTCAGGATCAGCTCTCCCAGGGGGGTAAAGGCAATCAGCCCGAGCATCAGGGTGACGTAAACCGCCACCAGAACGATAAAAAGCAAAACACCATAAAGCGAGCGGCGGCCGCGTACCATGGCCATGGTCACGGTATGGTTCTGGTAAGAGGGCGACGAAATAAACAGATGGACGATCATGGCGACAGAGATGCCGGCCAACGCCGTAACGTAGTTGTCCAGCCGGGCCAGGGCGCTATTGATGATGGTATGAGAAATACTCATCAATTGAACGTTGAGCAGCAGCGGAAAGAAAAACCAGGAAATTTCGCGATAACCCAGGCGGTGTTCAGTCAATAGCGGCCCCCGGAAACAGGGTCAGCAAATCCTCGGGGCTGTTGACCTGGTAGTCCGGGGTCAGCTTGTCACAATTGCCGAAACCATAAGCACAGAAACATGTCGCGATATCTGCGCCGCGAGCGGCATAGAGATCGGTATGATGATCGCCGATCATGATGGCCAGGTCCGGTTGTGCGCCAATCTGTTTCAGGGCCTGCTGTACCGGGTAGGGATGGGGTTTTTTGTGCGGATAGGAGTCCCCGCCGATCACGGCAGTGAAGAATCGGGACAGGTTGAGGCCATCGAGAATTTTTCGGGTATAAAGGATAGGCTTGTTGGTGACCACTGCCATCTGCTTTGGATTATGCTGTTTCAACAGCTCCTCAATGCCCGGATAACAGCGGGTCTGATCAAGCAGGTGATCCCCGTAGATAGCGAGAAAACGCTCCAGATGCCGACGCTCATAGATGTCATCCCCGAGCGCGCGTTGTACCAGCATGGTGGCCCCGTCGCCGACCATGGTAGTGACCTGATCGGGCGACATCGGTGCCAGTCCCAGTTCCTCTCGCAACAGATTCAACGCCAGGGTCAGATCAGGTATAGAGTTAATCAGGGTGCCATCCAGATCAAAAATCAGAAATTGCGGTTGCCGTAACAAATCAGTTTCTTTCCCCGAAAATTGCCGTACCGATGCGCACCAGAGTGGCTCCTTCTTCGATGGCCACTTCGAAATCACCACTCATTCCCATGGATAGTTCCTGCATCATGACACCGGGTATCTGTTGGGCATCGATGCCGTTAGCAAGTTCGCGCAACTGGCGGAAGTAGGGGCGTACCTGTTCCGGGTCAGCAAAATAGGGGGGCAGGCACATGAGTCCGAGGATACGCAGGTGGGGCAACTCAGCGATCTGCCGCACCAGGTTGCCTAGCTTGTCGGTAGCACAGCCGGCTTTACTGTTTTCGTCACCGACATTCACCTGGATCAGGACCGGGACAGTAGCGTTGATTTTTTCCCATTGGCGATTGATTTCCCTGGCCAGGGAAAGGCGATCAACGGAATGGATCATTGCCACCCGGCCGCGCAGGTACTTTACCTTGTTGCTTTGCAGGGCGCCGATAAAATGCCATTCGACCGGATGCTTGACGATATCGACCTTGTCGCGGAACTCCTGGACATAGCTTTCACCGAATATCTGCTGCCCGGCCTCAAAGGCCGCGTCGATAAGTTCCGCGGACTTTACTTTGGAAACGGCTACCAGCCGGACATCTGCCGGGTTGCGACCGCATGTTGCACAGGCATTGGCGATGCGGCTACGGATTGTTTCAAGATTGTTCCGCACAGAGATCATGAGTTTTCTTTCCGCTATTGATGGCAGCAGGGCTGATTCAAACGACCAGGGGCACGTCCAGTTCCTTTAATATCAGAGTCAGTCGGCACAACGGCAGGCCGACAACGTTTGTATAGCTGCCTTCGATGCCGCTGACGAAACCGGCGCCGAAACCCTGAATAGCGTAAGCTCCAGCTTTGTCAGCCGGTTCTTTGGTGGCAATGTAGCGTGCAATTTCTGCATCTGTCAATTGACGAAAATGAACCTTGGTGGTAACCGCTTCACTGCGCTGACATTCCCGCAGGCGGTCAATAACCGCAAAGCCGGTGATAACCCGATGACTGGTTCCCGACAGTAGCCTGAGCATGGCAGCGGCTTCCTGCTCATCGGACGGTTTGCCCAGAATCCGGTTGCCACAAACGACCACGGTGTCACTGCCGATAACCCAGCGGCTTCTGGTGTCAAAGCGCTGTGCGATGTCCCGGGCTTTGTCCAGACTTAAGCGGATAACCAGGTGCTCAGGGGATTCATCGGGGATGATCGTTTCTTCTATGTTACTCGGTATGACGCTGAATTCAAGGCCAATCTGCTCGAGGAGTTCTTTGCGCCGTGGCGAGGCGGATGCCAGTGTCAGGGTGTTATCCATTGCCGTTTTCCGTGGGCGCCGGGCGTTCAGTCAGAACCTGTTGCCACCATGCCGGCAATGACGCCAGAGCCCGTTCGGCCATGGCCAGCCGTCGCTCAGTCCGTTTTTTTCTGCCACCCTCAAGGGGGGGGAAGAGCCCGTAATTGATGTTCATCGGCTGGAAGTTCTCCGGAGCAGCGAACCGAAGATGATTCAATAGTGCCCCCAATGCGGTTTCAGCCGGCGGCAATGGGGCCTCTTTGCCGCGCATGTGGCGTGCCGCGAAAAGGCCGGCGAGAAAACCGCAGGCAGCAGATTCGACATAGCCTTCAACTCCGGTGATCTGCCCGGCTGCATAGATATGCGGGGCCTGATGAAATTGCAGCGTGCGGTTGAGACAGCTCGGAGCATTGATAAAGGTGTTACGATGCATACTGCCAAGACGGACAAAGCGAGCCTGTTGCAGGCCGGGAATCATGGAAAAAATACGTTTCTGTTCTGGGTAGGTCAGGCGGGTCTGGAATCCTACCATGTTATACAAAGTGGCGTGATGGTTGTCCTGACGCAGTTGAACAACCGCATGAGGAGGGCGGCCGGTGCGTGGATCAGGTAGTCCAACTGGTTTCATCGGCCCGAACGCCAGGGTCTGAGGGCCCCGTGCTGCCATCTCTTCAATCGGCATGCATCCCTCGAAATGAACCAGCTTTTCAAAATCACGCCCCGACACCTTGCCGGCATCGAGCAACGCGGCAACAAAATCATCATACTCTTCCTTGGCCAGGGGGCAGTTGATGTAGTCATCACCGCCACGTCCATAACGAGATGCCCGCCAGGCAATACTGGTATCAATGGATTCTGCGTCGATAATCGGGGCAATGGCATCGTAAAAATAAAGGTGGTTGCTACCGGTCAGCTCTGCCAGCGCGGCAGACAAAGGTGCTGAGGTCAGGGGCCCGCTGGCGAGGATGGTCATTCGCGTGGTCGGCAGTTTGGTGACTTCGGTTCTGGTCAGCTCAATAAGGGGGGTGGAACTGATTTTTTCAGTGATGTAGCTGGAGAAAGCCTCGCGATCAACCGCGAGGGCGCCTCCAGCCGGTACCGCGGTGGCATCGGCGGCGGCTATTATCAGAGAGTCACAGCGCCGCAGTTCCTCTTTGAGGCAGCCGACAGCATTGTTCATGCCACTGCCGCGTAAGCTGTTGGAACAGACCAGTTCAGCCAGGCCCGCACTCTGGTGAGCCGGAGAGAAGTTGACCGGTTTCATCTCCAGCAGATGAACGCGAATACCTTCTTTGGCCACCTGCCAGGCCGCTTCACAGCCGGCCAGTCCAGCGCCGATAATGGTTATTTCCATCGATTCTATCCAGCAGGAGCTTATGTTGCGGACTTTTTGGTCTTGGCGGATTTTTTGCCGGCCGGTTTTTTGGTTGTGGCGACTTTCTTTTCCGGCGGTGTTATGACCTTCTCCCAGTCGCATTCAGACTGTGGGCAGCGCTGTACTGTGCCAAATCGTTTTGTTGTTTTGATTTCAGTAAGGGGCCATCCGCATTTCGGACAGGCTTCATTGCTGGGTGGATTCCATAAGGCATATTTGCATTTGGGGTAGCGATTGCATGAATAGAAAATCTTTCCGTAGCGGCTTTTCTTTTCCATCATTTCCCCATCCCCGCATTCTGGACAGGATATCCCCAGGGATTTGGGCTTTTCCAGCGGCTGGATGTTTTTACAGGATGGATAGCCGCTGCAGGCAAGGAACTTGCCGTAACGGCCGCTCTTTATCAGCATCTGGCTGCCGCACTTGTCGCATTTTTCATCTGAGTAGACCGGTTGTTCTGCTTCCTCTGACTGTCCGCCGAGCGGTTCGGTATGACGACAGTCGGGAAAACCGGAACAGGCCAGGAAGCGACCGGCGCGCCCCAGTTTGATGACCAGCTCTTTGCCGCATTCGGGACAGGTTTTGTCTGTTTTTTCGGTCGTGACGTCAGCCTTGCTGACTTCTTTTTCCTTACGCTGGAGCAATTCGATGAAGGGGTCCCAGAACTGGCGGATTGCCGGAATCCAGGCTTTTTCTCCACGTGAAATAGCGTCGAGCTCTTCTTCAAGGGCTGCGGTGAATTCATAATCCACGTACTGGCTGAAATGCTCGGTCAATAGTTTGGTTACCACCCGACCAGTATCTTCCGGGAAAAAGGTGCGTTTTTCGAGACGGACATATTTGCGTGTGACCAGGGTATTCATGATGCTGGCGTAGGTTGACGGGCGACCAATGCCAAACTCTTCAAGGTTTTTGACCAGGCTGGCTTCTGTGAATCGGGGTGGGGGTTGGGTAAAGTGCTGCTGTGATGTCAACTGTTCTTTCTGCAGTTCCTCACCGACCTTAAGCGCCGGTAGCGAGCCTTCCTGTTGTTCGTCTTCCTGATTGTCCGTTCCTTCGATATACAGCGTCATAAAACCGGGAAAACGAATGACCTGGCCGGTAGCGCGAAAGCTGTATTTGTCGCCGGCGCTAATGTCGACTGTTGTCGCATCGAAGATGGCCTGTGCCATCTGTGAAGCGACCGTTCTTTTCCAGATTAACTCGTAGAGCCGGTACTGATCCGAATTGAGATGAGATTTCAGCTGGGCTGGTGTGCGGATCAGGCTGGTCGGTCGGATTGCTTCATGAGCTTCCTGGGCGTTCTTGCTTTTGTTACGGAAAACCCGCGGTTTGGATAGTGCGTATTTCTGTCCGTACTGTTCCTGGATCAGGTTGCGTGCTTCCCCGGTGGCGGTATCCGAAAGGGCGACCGAATCCGTACGCATATAGGTGATCAGGCCGTGGGTGCCATCTGCGACAGCAATTCCTTCATACAGCTTTTGTGCCACGCTCATGGTCTTGCGGGCAGAAAAACCCAGCTTGCGGCTGGCTTCCTGCTGCAGGGTACTGGTGGTAAAGGGGGGGGCCGGGTTGCGTTTACGTTCTTTTTGTTCAAGGTTGCTGACCTTAAAGTGGACATGCTGCAGTTCCGTCAGCACATCGTCGGTCTGTTGCTGGTCGGCCAAGGCAAATTTGCCCAGTTTTTTTCCCTGCCGGGCATGCAGCTTGGCACTGAATGACACCTTGTCAGCATTAGCCAGAAGCGCCTCAATGCTCCAGTACTCACGGGGCTTGAAAGCTTCTATCTCTTCCTCGCGCTCACAGATCAGGCGCAGGGCAACAGACTGTACCCGTCCGGCAGAAAGCCCGTAACGGATTTTCTTCCAGAGAAACGGTGACAGGTTGAAACCGACCAGATAATCCAGGACGGACCGGGCCTGCTGGGCATCGACCAGATTACGTGAGATCGTACGGGGGGCGGCCATCGCTTCAGTAATGGCACTTTGCGTGATCTCATGGAAGGTCACCCTTTTGACTGCCGGTTTCTGAGCTTCTTCGCTGATTCCAAGCGCTTCCAGTAAGTGCCAGGCAATGGCTTCACCTTCACGGTCAAGGTCGGTCGCAAGGATAAGTTCCTCGCATTTGGCCACCTCTTTTTTCAAGGTCGCGATATGTTTGGTGCTATCCGGTAATATCTGATAGTTGGGCTTGAAGTCGGCGGTGGTGTCCACTGACCCCTGCTTGCTTGGCAGGGCGCGAACATGTCCGTAGGATGCAAGGACTTTGTAGCCTTTGCCGAGAAATTTTTCGATGGTTTTAGCTTTTGCCGGGGATTCGACAATGACCAGTGATTGAGCCATTTATAACCTCTATGCCCTGTTATGATAACAGCAGCAGTGATAATAAAAAAGGTTGCGCCACAGACGCAACCCTTGGCAGCCTAGTGGTAAATGCGTTGCCAGTCGTTTTCCAGAAAACAGTCGATTTCTCGCAACCAGATGTCGTTTGAGCGCGTCAACAGTGTCATTATCGTGATCAGTTTAATCTCCTGCTCAGTGACCGGTTCTTCGGCAGCATTGATTGCCCGGTCAATGATCTCTTCCTGGACGGGATCAGGAAGCAGGCCCATGGATCTGACCCGGACCAGAAATCCACGTGCTTCGAGCGTCAGGAGTTGTTGCTCCTGTGTGGTAAAAATCCGATAACCGGGATCCGACAACAGATAGTCAGTTTTCTCCCGGGACTCTGATGTGCCGATGGTGACAGATTCCATCCATAAAAAAGCGTTGTCAATCTCATCAGCGGCAAAACCGGCAGACATGAGTTCGGCAATCAGTTCCTTCTCATTGACGGGAGTTTCTTCCGATCCGATAACATATTGGGCGATCAGGTTGACTATCGCCAGGACACGTTCATTCAAAAGACCTCCAGGTGACTCTTGCTTTGTCAAGCGAATACTGTCGATTCCGTGCGTTTCCAGATCAGCAGCCAACGGATTAGCGTGAAGCTGTTTGCGCATAAACCTTATGCCAGAGAACCACGGGTATAGTGACCTCCGGGTAGTTGTTTTGCCCCTCCCCGGAGCTCCAAGTCGAGTAAAATAGCGGAAAGATCCATGGGAGTCAAGGCGCATTTCCGTGCGATTTCATCGTGATGAAGCGGGTTTTCGCCAAGCATCCGGTAGACGGACAAAGCCTTGGGTTCAAGGTCCACTGGCGGCTCGGCGGTACATCTGGGGTTGCTGTAACAGCCCCTTTGGGGCCACAACGTCTGCAGGATATCATTGGCATCGGTGACAATCTGCGCCCCCTCCTTGAGTAGCTGATGAGGCCCGTGGCTGTTGGGGTGACTGATGGCACCGGGGCTGGCAAACAGTTCACGACCCTGATCCAGAGCAAAATCAGCGGTAATGAGGGACCCGCTGCCGATAGCTGCTTCAACGATCAGCACCCCGCGAGCTAACCCGCTGATAATCCGGTTACGTCCGGGAAAGTGACCGGCAGCCGGCCTGGTGCCGGGAGGGTGCTCGCTGATGACGGCTCCCTGGTCAATAATCTGCTGGTAGAGGCGTGCATTTTCGGGTGGATAGATATGATCAACGCCACAGCCGAGAACGGCTACAGTTGCGCCATTGCCATCAAGGGCACCCTGATGGGCGGCGCTGTCAACGCCGCGCGCCATACCGCTGACAATGCAGACCCGTTGTTCTGCTAATTGCCGGGCCAGCTTGCGGGCGAAATCGAGACCTGCCGGCGTAGCTTTGCGTGAACCGACGATCGCCAATGAATCCTGCTCCGGCATGACTCCACGGACGTACAGTAGTGCCGGCGGATCATAGATAGTCCGCAACAAGGGCGGATATCCATCATCCCAGTAACTGAGCAGGTGAATGTTGAGCTTATCCATCTTTTTCAGCAGGTTGCAAAAATCGGTTGATTGTGGTTTGGCAACTGCGGTGAGAAGCTCCGGGTTGACGCCTGCGTTCTGCCAGGATTGACGCGAAGCATTGATTGCGGCGGTAAAACAACCAAAATGATGATACAGTTTGAACAGGGTGGAGCGGCCGATACCCGGGTTCATATTCAGCCGCAGCAGATCTTTTTTAGTCGGTCCCATCGTCCCCCCTTCAGATGAGATAGTTTCCTGATGATGCAAAAAAGAGGATTGAAACAGTTTCAATCCTCTTTTTTTCCGGGCCGGTTAGAGCTGTTACTAATCTATGGCAACAGTGACGCTGTTGCCGATCGAAGCCGTGTCGACACTTTTGATGATAAGGGCTGTTGAGGTAGTGTCTCTGGTTTCAGTGACAATCGCCGCGCCAACAACTTCTTCAGGCAGGTCAAGGTGTTCGGCACCATCAAGAGCCAGATCGGTTGTCTGTCGGGGTCGCGATATGTAGAACAGGTTGCCGACTGCCAGTTCATCGTTTCGTCCCAGATCGGTAAAGATGATATCCCCTGTCGAGATGGTGCCTTTTTCCTCCTGGGTCGCAATAATGGTGCCCGGGGCATCGGTTGTGCCACGCTGCAGGGCGATTTCACGCCGGGGCGGGTCATAGTAGAACAGTTCAACGCCGCGCGTGATTTCGCGATAGGCCTTGTCGATGCGACCAACGACAGTTGTCCCTCTGACTTCGGTGACCTCCAGGGAGCCGACATTATACATCAGGGTGCCCAGTCGTTGTTTTTTATTCAGAGGGTGAACAACACTTTCGCCACGCTGGTAAAGTCCAAAGGAGTCACCCACGGCAGCGCTGGCGCCGGAGTTCATGGAGGCGAAAACCAGGTCGCCTTCAGTCAGCAGTACCCGGTTATCCGTGGCATCAACAATGCGCCCCTGTGGATGCTCGTTCACCAGGATAAAACCGTCACCACGAGCCGCAACAGAGATCGACAGCTGCTCTTCGTCTTCATTCCTGGTAATGACCTCGGCGGGAGCTTCCGTGTCGGTATCGGTAAAGGCAGGTATGATCTGGAGACGCCCGTCAAGAATGCGGATCTGCTGCCCCGGAAAAATCAGATGCGGGTTGCTGATAAGGTCCGGATTGTCCGCCCATATATTAGGCCAGTAGTAGGGATCATCAATAAACCGTTGAGACAGATCCCAGAGGGTGTCTCCTTTTTTGATCGTGTAGATTTCACCACGCTGGGCAAAGGCCGGGGCGGTGACCGCGGAAAAGGTCAGAAGAAGAACCAGGATTAGTAATCTGCAAGTCATTGTCCGTGTCATTGGTTCCCTCGTCGCTGGGACGACGGGTCGCTGTTGCGTTGCGACGTGTCATCCCGGAAAAGTTGTTGCGCTTCAGGACTATCAGGATAGCTGATGCGCAGCTGTTCAACAATATCGTCGGCCTGACGGTTAAACCCCTGCTGCCGGTAAATGATAGCTAACTGCCTCATTGCCGCTGGAGCCTTGAATTGAGCTTGGGGATCGATAATGATCCGGCGCAGATTTGATGTTGCCGGATCGGTTTTGTTCAGAGTTACTTGAGCCTGAGCAAGCCAGTAGCGGGCATTGGGAGCATGCTGATGATCGGGAAACTCAGTCAAGAAACGTTGGAATTCTCCTTCAGCGGCCTCCGCACGACCGCCGGCGAGATGTGAAAAAGCGGCGAGATAAGAACTCACCTCGGGAGCCAGTACGATTTGAGGCGTTTCGCTCGGAGTGAAAGATTTTTCTGTTGACTCATCTTCCGGCGATTCTGGTAGTTCAAAAATGAGGGCTTCAAGTGGATCGGTTGCGGTTGGTTTGATCTTTTCGATACCCATAGCCTGCTGGAACAGGGTCATCTGCCGGGTCAGAAGCTGCAGTTGTTCTGCCTGGTCCTGCTGTTGCTGGCGAATCTGTTGCAGCTCTTCCTTCAGGGCCGCAGAAGGCGCGACTGCCGGCGTCGGTGCACACGAACTTAACAACATCAGTGTCGCAATCAGGCAGGTTGACTGCAGTAAAGGAATGCACAGCGGAAAGCGCATCAAGTGTCGGGTCTCCATAAAACACGCAATGTTGGTAGAAAATGAATGCTAATTTGTAAAAATTATAGGCTTCGCGGCAGGTTGTCAAGCTGGAAAAATGAGAAGCTTCCAAAAAAAGCACGGCAGAAGCAAGAACAGGCTCCTAGAGAATGTCCTCTTTCAGCCGTAAAAATTCCTCTTTGGTGATCAACCCCTGCTCCAGCATGTGGTTGAGTTCGCTCAGTTCGGCAATCTTCCGGGAAGAAGGAGCGGGCAGCTGCTTCACATCGCTGTCGGGGCTGACATCTATCATCCGGGGCTGATTTGGGGGGTGGTCGGGGTGTCCCACCCGCAAGGTTGCCATGCCACCCAGAAGGCTGATTTCCAGATTGCGGTTGTGAAAGGCTGGATCATTCATCATGTCACGCAGGCGCCGTTTGCCGGCTTTCGCGCGTCGATAAAAGAAGTAAGCCGATGCGCCGATCAGCAGCAGCCCCCCCGCCAGAATCCACCAGCGCAGATCGTATATTCCCTTGAACAGGATAACTGCTCCTATCAGCCCAACGATCAGAACAATATGAAAAAGAAGAATCAGAGCAATGACAAGGACGCTGCTGAACATCGTTCTGTTCTGTTCGTTCTGCTGTTCCATTAGCAGGCCTCTTTTATCGTTTGAATGGGTTGCCGGTAACTGGCAAACGCTGCATGGAAGTCGAGTTTGTGGTAGCATTAAGGTTGAAATAAACAGTGCCGGTACTGCGTGCAGCAGCACGGCCAATGTATTTTCATCCTAACCTTCCTGCATGATGGGGGCAAGATATGGCAATTGCGTTTCCGCTGCAAATTTTTTTTGATGGCTCGTGCCGGGTCTGCAGTGCCGAAATGGAAAACTATCGACGCAAAAATCCTGATAATCGTCTTGAATTTATTGATATCAGTGCGGACGATTTTCAGCCCGAGAAGCATGGCAGGTCACTGGGTGAATTTATGTCGGAACTCCATGTGCGAGATGCCGATGGCAACTTTGCTACCGGTATAGATGCCTTTATTGCTATCTGGCAGGCTTTTCCGAGTTACTCCGGCTGGCGTCTGGCCGCTGCGCTGCTGGGCTTGCCGGGTGTGAATTCCGTAAGCCGCAGTGGTTATCGACTTTTTGCCCGCTATCGCCATCTGCTGCCGAGGCGCGACCGAAAGTGTGATACGGGCACTTGTGATCGCAACCATGAAAAACAGATCAATCTTGAGGGAGGCACTGATGCCGGTTCTGGGAATAGATATCGGAGGTAGTACAATTAAGGCAGCTGTGGTCGACATTACCAGTGGCACCATGCTGGAGAAGCCTGTCGAGGTGACAACCCCGCAACCCGCCACCCCCCGGGCAATGGCCACAGCGCTAGGGAGCCTGGTTACTGAGTTGGACTGGCAAGGTCACATCGGTGTGGGTTTTCCGGCGGTGATTCGCGAAGGTGTTGTCGGTACGGCGGCCAATATCGATAACAGCTGGATTGATGTTGATGCTGTCGAGTTGTTCTCTAGTGCGACAGCAAGAAGGTGCGTGGTTCTCAACGATGCCGACGCTGCCGGCCTGGCGGAAATGCGGTTCGGGGCCGGGGCCGGTCGTGACGAAACGGTGCTGGTCTTGACCCTTGGTACCGGGATCGGTTCGGCATTATTTTTTCGGCAGCAACTTTTTCCCAATCTGGAACTTGGATCCTTTCCCCTTCACGGCATGTCTGCAGAGGAATATGCCGCCGCATCTATCCGCACAAAGGAAGAATTGAGCTGGAAGGACTGGGCAGAACGACTCAACCTGTTTTTCAGCCGTGTCGAACGGCTGTTGTCACCGGAAATGATCATCATCGGTGGTGGCGTCAGTCAGCGTAGTGAATGTTTTTTCCCTTACCTCCATACCCGTGCCGGGCTGTTACCGGCCAAACTATTGAACGGTGCGGGGATCGTCGGTGCTGCCTGTCACGCAGGAAATCTTGACCCTTGAGGTTTTCAATCGCTTTTGTCCCGCAGTTCAACTAATATAGCTCACGTTTTTGCTTTTTTCTTTTGTTGAGTTTGCAGGTCCGTTGGCGGCCTGCTGATACAGGGACATATTTATGCCGATTCGTATTGCCTGTCACCATGTAACCCGTTATCTCTTTGACAAACCGACCCAGATTTATCCTCACGTGCTGCGCTTGCGACCGGCTCCTCACTGCCGCACGCCGATCCAGGCATATTCTCTCAAGATTCTGCCGGAAGAGCACTTTATTAACTGGCAACAGGATGCTTTCGGCAACTATCTCGCGCGTCTGGTATTTCCTGAACCGAGCAAGGAGCTGTCAATTGCGGTAGAGGTGGTTGCTGATATGATCGCCTATAACCCCTTCGATTTTTTTATCGAGGACTATGCCGAGAAGTTTCCTTTTGAGTATACCCGCCAGGAGCGGACCGAGCTGATTCCTTATCTGCAGAAAATCCATGCCGGACCGCGCTTGTCCCGCTGGCTGAAAAAAATTGATTGCGAACCAATGATTACGGTCGATTTTCTGGTCGAGGTTAACCGTCGTCTGAACCAGGATATTGCTTATTCGGTGCGTATGGAGCCGGGGGTCCAGACCTGTGAGACAACCCTCCATCTGGCGCTCGGATCCTGCCGTGATACCGCCTGGTTGCTGGTACAGATTTTACGGCACCTGGGTCTGGCAGCGCGCTTTGTCAGTGGCTACCTGGTGCAGCTGAGTTCTGATGAAAAATCGCTGGATGGTCCTTCCGGACCGGAAGCCGATTTTACTGATCTGCATGCCTGGGCCGAAGTCTATATCCCCGGTGCCGGCTGGGTTGGCCTTGATCCCACCTCCGGGTTGCTGGCCGGAGAGGGGCATATTCCCCTGGCCTGCACCCCCCACCCGGCGAGTGCGGCGCCACTGACGGGTGCCACCGGCCCCTGTAAAGTAACCTTTGAATACAGCAATACCGTCCATCGTCTGCATGAGGATCCGCGGGTAACCAAGCCTTACAGTGATGACCAGTGGCAACTGATCAACGCCCTGGGGCAAAAGGTAGAAGAGGATCTGGTGGCTGGTGATGTCCGTTTGACCATGGGCGGCGAGCCGACTTTTGTCTCCATCGATGATATGGAGAGCGACCAGTGGAATACCCACGCTGATGGTGAGCACAAGCGCAACCTCGCCCATGATCTGGTACTGCGCCTGCGTGACGCTTTTACCAGCGGTGGGCTGTTGCATTATGGCCAGGGCAAATGGTATCCCGGTGAGCCCTTGCCGCGCTGGGCGTATAACTGCTTCTGGCGCAAAGACAAGCAGCCGATCTGGCACAATCATGATTTGCTTGCCGATATCCGTGAGCCGGGCACCGCCGCGCAGGATGCCGCCGAGCGCTTTGCCTTACAAGTTGCCGAGCGTATCGGCGTCAAGGACCATTATCTTGTTCCCGGTTATGAAGATCCTCTCTACTGGCTCTGGAAAGAGGGCACCACGCCGGTTAATCTCGACCCGGAAGTGGCCGATTTAAAAGACAGCATGGAGCGCCGTACTTTGGCAAAGGTGTTGACCCATGGACTCGATCAGCCTGTTGGGTACGCGCTGCCGCTGCGCTGGGAAACCCATGAAAACCGCTGGATCAGTGCTGACTGGGACTTTCGCCGCGAGCAGATGTATCTGATTCCCGGCGATTCCGCCATGGGTATGCGTCTGCCGCTGGATTCCCTGCCCTGGGTTGCTCCGGAAAAGCGGGAGCCGTTCATGGAGCAGAGCCAGTTTGCGCCATTGCCGCCACTGGGAGATTTTTCACAGTCGCCCTGGCCGCCGGAGGCTCCCGGACAGGTTGTGGAAACCGAAGAACAGCTCAGGCTCGAAGAGGTTCCCCATACCGCCATCTGCTTTGAAGTACGCGACGGTCGTCTGTATCTGTTCATGCCACCCCTGCCGGCTCTTGAGCAGTATCTTGACCTGATCGCCGTCATCGAAGCGACGGCAGCAGAACTGGAGTTGCCGGTGGTGATCGAAGGCTATGAACCGCCACGCGACTGGCGCATTGAACGCTTGAGTGTGACCCCCGACCCCGGCGTCATCGAGGTCAACATTCATCCAGCCAATAGCTGGCAGAAAATTGTTGAAAACACCACGCGGCTTTACGAAGAGGCACGCCAGTGTCGACTGGGAACGGAAAAATTCATGCTCGATGGTCGTCATACCGGCACCGGTGGCGGCAACCATATTACCCTGGGTGGAGCCACCCCGGCGGACAGCCCGATGTTGCGCCGGCCTGATCTGCTGCGCAGCCTGATCACCTACTGGCAGCATCACCCCGGGCTCTCCTATCTGTTCTCCGGCATGTTCATGGGCCCGACCAGCCAGGCGCCGCGTATCGATGAGGCCAGGGATGACTCCCTTTATGAGCTGGAGATTGCTTTTGCCCAGATGCCGGAAGGGGAGGTTGCTGCACCCTGGCTGGTGGATCGGTTGCTGCGTAATCTGCTGATTGATGTGACCGGTAATACCCATCGCGCCGAATTCTGTATTGATAAGCTCTATTCGCCCGATGGGCCGGCTGGTCGCCTCGGTATTCTCGAATTGCGCGCCTTTGAGATGCCCCCCCACGCGCGCATGAGCCTGGTCCAGAATCTTCTGTTGCGCACCCTGGTGGCCTGGTTCTGGCGCGAGCCGTATGCCCATAAGCTGGTGCGCTGGGGGACCTCATTGCACGATCGCTTCCTGCTCCCCTGGTTTGTTGCCCAGGACATCAAAGAGGTAATGGCCGATCTGAAGCGGGCCGGCTATCCGTTCCAGTTTGACTGGTTTGATCCCTTTTTTGAATTCAGATTTCCCCGTTACGGGACAGTGCAGATCGACAATATCGAGATGGAACTGCGTTTTGCCATCGAGCCCTGGCATGTACTTGGTGAAGAAGTTACCAGCCAGGGGACTTCACGCTATGTTGATTCCTCGGTTGAGAGGTTACAGTTGTATGTTACCGGGCTGACAGAAGAGCGCTATGTCATTGTCTGTAACGGCATGCGACTGCCATTGCGCAGCACCGGGCGGCGCGATGAGTTTGTTGCCGGCGTCCGCTATCGCGCCTGGCAGCCCCCTTCGGCGCTGCATCCGACGATCAAGCCCCACGCGCCGCTGGTGTTCGATGTCATCGACACCTGGAATGGCTGTTCCATTGGTGGTTGTTCCTATCATGTGTCCCACCCCGGCGGGCGCAGCTATGATGTTTTTCCATTGAACCCGTTGATCGCTGAATCCCGCCGGCGCTCCATGTTTACGGTGACCGAGCATACCCCTGGACGCCTGGCTCCCCACGCCGATTTCGGCAGCTTCGGGCGTTTCTTCCCTAACGGCTCGGTTCCCGGACCCATGGCACCCCCACCGCTGGACATTGATGATGAGTTTCCCTTGACCCTTGACCTGCGCCGCCATAGTTGCTGATGAGCCTGCTAAACAACAGATATGTGATGAGAGTTTAACTTTGATAAGTGAACCTGAAACATCGATTTCAACTGCCGCCGCCACCGATATCTACCGGGCGATTGTCGAAGCCGCGGGAGCCGGGGATTTTCCCGAGCACTGGCAACGATTGCAGCAGAATCTTGAGAAACTGGGGCCGCGTGTCCACACACGTTTTCGCGAGGCGCAACGGCTGTTGCGGGAAAACGGTGCCATCCACAATGTCTTTGATCAGAGCAACAGTAATCGCGCCTGGCAGTTTGACCCGCTGCCGCTGATTTTCAGTGTCGCTGAGTGGGGCCAGCTGGACCAGGCCATGATTCAGCGTGCCGAGTTGTTTAACCTGATTCTTCAAGATATCTATGGTCCGCGTAAACTGATTGAAAAACGGTTGTTGCCGCCGGAGCTGGTCTTTCCACACAGTGGTTTTTTCTACCCTTGTGCCGATGGTAATTTTCCTCAACCACAGCAGCTTAACCTCTTCTCTACAACAATAGCCAAGGGGACTGACGGTAATTTCTGGGTCGTCGATGATCATGTCAGCCCGCCGTTTGGTGCCGGTTATGCCCTGGAAACCAGGGTGATCATGACACGCAGCTTTCCGCAGTTATTCGAGGGATTCAGGGTACACCGACTGGCACAGTTCTTCCGTGCTGTGCGCCAGCGCTTCGGCCAATTGGCCCGACAACATCAGGAATATCCACGGATTGTGGTGCTGACCGCGGGGCCGACGCATCCTGATTACTTTGAGCATGCCTATCTTGCCTCTTATCTTGGTTACCCGTTGGTACAGGGGGGCGATCTTGTCGTTCGCGACAGCTGTGTCTGGTTGAAAACGGTGGATGGGTTGCATCAGGTCGATGTGATTTTTTCCCGGCTGGCGGATCATGCCTGCGACCCTCTGGAGCTGCGCAGTCATAGCGGCGGCGGTGTCCCCGGTCTGTTGCAGGCAGTGCGTCGGGGCAACCTGGCTCTGGTCAATCCGATCGGTAGCAGTATCCTGGCAAATCCGGCACTGATGGCGTTTCTGCCTGGAATATGCCGCTATTTTCTGGGCACTGACCTGAAGGTCCCGTCAATTGCGACCTGGTGGTGCGGTCAGCCGCGGGAGTGCAAGTATGTGCTGGAAAATCTGGATCGTCTGATTATCAAACCGATTCAGCCCTTACCTGATATGCCCCAGTCAACTCCGGGACGGATGACGGATGCGCAGCGACAGCGCTGGACTGCCCTGATCAGTGCCAATCCGCGCCTGTTTGTTGGTCAGGAGCAGGTTGATTATGTTGCCTTTCCAGCTTATGAGCAGAAGCAGCTGGCCACCCGCCAGAGCTTGGTCAGTCTGTATGTTACTGCGCACAATGAAAGCTACCAGTTGATGCCGGGAGGGCTGAGCCGGGTGGCCGCGGCTGGTGACAACCTGCTTGTTTCCGGACAACGTGCAGGTAGCATCAAGGATACCTGGGTGTTGACTCAGGAACCTCATCAACAGGTAAACCTGTGGTTGCGATCCACATCGGATGTGCCTCTTTCACCCTATTTTGTTTCATTACCGAGCCGTGCCGCGGAAAACCTGTTCTGGGCCGGGCGCTATGCTGAGCGTACCGAACAGACGGCGCGGCTGCTGCGTTCTATACTGGTGAAGCTGCGTGAAGTTAAAGAGTTTGGCGATCCGGATGATCGCATCAGTCTGAATCATCTGCTGCAGGCGTTGACCCATGTTACCCTGACCTATCCGGGCTTTGTCGGTAAAGACGCACAGCAGAAATTGGATGATCCACGGGCAGAGCTGCTGTCGTTGATTCGCGATATCGATCGATCGGGGAGTTTGCGATCCTCCTTGCGCAGTCTGGGCCGCTCGGCAGTGGAAATACGTGATCTGCTTCCCGAAGATGCCTGGCGGTTGGTGGACCAGATGCAGTCATGGAACCCGCGAGTCGGCAGGGCATTGATCGGCAGCGGCCGGATGTATGAAAATGTTCACCAACTGGTGTTGCAACTGTCGGCTTTCAGCGGGTTGGCTTATGAAAATATGGCGCGTGAAACAGCCTGGTTGCTGCTGAATATCGGGCGTCGACTCGAGCGGGCTCTCAATTTGATTGATCTGCTCAATGAGACACTGGTGCCCTGTTACGATAGTGCGACCGAAGCGCGTATTATGGAAACGGTGCTGGCAAGCTGCAACAGCCTGGTCGTTTTTCGCCGTCGTTATCGTTCATTCATGCAGTTATCACCCATCCTCGAACTCTTGTTGCTGGATGAAAATTATCCCAGGTCCCTGGCCTGCCAGATGCGCCAGATGAAAAGACATATCAGTGAACTGCCCCACGAAGCCAATGTGCCCACAGTGGGTCAAGATGAGGAAATTATCTCTTCTGCGCTGGAGCAATTACAGGCGACAGATCATAAAGGTTTGACCCGGCAAATCTCCGAGAGTGGCAGCTACCCCCTGCTGGAGGCGCTGCTGACAGATCAGAAAAAGCGCCTGCAGCAGCTTTCGAACTGTCTGACCCAGTTCTATTTCAGGCCGACACAGGCGTTGCAACAGTTCGGTTTGCCGCTGCGGGAAATGGTATTATGAACTATCGTATTCGACATGTGACGCGTTACCACTACAGCGAAGCGGTTAATATGTGCCGCAATGAAACCTGTCTACTGGTGCGCGAGACTGAGCATCAACGCTCTCGCAACAGCGTGCTGCAGATCAGTCCCGAAGCCACGGATATCCATGAGCGCAGCGACTTTTTTGGTAATCTTAGGACCCATTTTGCCATCCAGCAGCCTCATGATACCTTAACGGTGACGGCTGTCAGTGATGTTGAGGTTTTCCCGCGGATATACCTGCAAAAACCGGAACAATCGCACCCCTGGGAGGCGGTTGTTGAGATGTTGCGTACCCAGCGCACCCCTGACATTGTTTCAGTGATGCCGTACCGCTACGCTTCACCACTGATCCCGTTATTGCCACCGCTGGTTGACTATGCCCGGGCTTCCATGACCCCAGAACGTCCTTTGCTGGCGGCGGCAATGGATCTGATGCAGCGGATTTATCACGACTTTTCCTATGACCCGACATCAACGACCATTGCGACACCATTGGCGGAGGTCCTCGAAAAAAGGCGGGGGGTGTGTCAGGATTTCGCTCATGTTGCCATCGGCTGTCTGCGCTCATTGGGGCTGGCGGCTCGCTATGTCAGTGGTTATATCGAAAACCTGCCGGCGCCGGGGCAGGAGCGGCTGATCGGTGCTGATGCTTCCCATGCCTGGTTTGCTGTTTATCTTCCAGGCCATGGCTGGTTTGATTTTGATCCGACCAATAATCACCAACCGCGCGAGCAGCATATTACTGTCGCCTGGGGACGTGATTTTTCCGATGTGTCGCCCTTAAAGGGGATCGCTCTGGGAGGAGGCAAGCATCAGGTCGTGGTTTCTGTTGATGTCGCCAGGCAGCCTGATCAACCGCTGTTGCTGCAACAACAACAGAGCCAGGGTCCATTGTCCTGATATCAGTAACAATGAATGTGTTTTTTGACCCCTTAAATAAAGGAGGATTCAATGAATTTTACCGGATATGATACCGAAGGTTTTTATGATGAGTTGTTTGATGCCGGAGGGAAACCGCGGCGCGGCGCCGACCTGCTTGTCAAGCGTATCAACGCCCTGCCTGATTCTGAGTTGCAGCGCCGGCAACAGGCGGCAGAAAAAGCGTTATTGAATCTGGGAATCACCTTTAACGTCTACAGTGACGATGCCCAGACCGAAAAAATTTTCCCCTTTGATATCGTCCCACGGATTATTCAGGCGCAAGAGTGGCAACACCTTGAGGTTGGTCTGAAACAGCGGATTCACGCCCTGAACCTGTTTATCGACGATGTTTATCACGACCAGAAGATTCTTAAAGATGGCGTTGTGCCGGCGGATCTGGTGCTTTCCGCGGAAGGTTTTCGTAAACCCTGTATCGGCCTTGATCCTCCTTGTGGTGTCTGGTGTCATGTTACCGGAACCGATCTGGTTCGTGGTGGCGATGGTGAGTATTATGTTCTCGAGGACAATCTGCGCTGTCCCTCGGGGGTTTCATACGTGCTGGAAAATCGGCAGATCATGAAACGCACCTTCCCGTTGGTTTTTGATGCCTGCAGTGTTCAGCCGGTCACGGATTATCCGATTCGCCTGCTCGATATGCTGCAGGACATGGCTCCGCCCGGGGTGCGTGCTCCGGTGTGTGTGGTCTGGACGCCAGGTATTTATAACTCCGCTTATTTCGAGCACAGTTACCTGGCGCAACAGATGGGAGTGCAGCTGGTTGAGGGGCGGGACCTGGTTGTTCACCGTGGCGAGGTGATGATGCGCACAACCAAGGGACTGGAACGGGTTGATGTGATTTATCGGCGCATCGACGATGATTTCATCGATCCCAAGGTGTTCCGTGCCGATTCCATGCTTGGCGTGCCGGGCTTGATGGAAGCCTACAGTAAAGGACGGGTCGCTCTCGCCAATGCCCCCGGGTCCGGGGTTGCCGATGACAAGGCGGTCTATGCCTATGTGCCGGAGATTATCAAATATTACCTGCAGGAAGATCCTATCATTAACAATGTGCCGACCTATGCCTGCTGGCGCGAAGACGACCGCAAATACGTTCTGGAAAACCTCGACAAGCTGGTGGTCAAGGCGGTGAATGAGTCCGGCGGCTATGGCATGTTGATCGGCCCCCATGCCAGCGCTGAAGAGCGCGAAGAATTCCGCCGCCGGATTATCGCCAGGCCACGCATCTATATTGCTCAGCCGACCCTGTCGCTGTCGCGGGTGCCGGTGCTGATGGGCGACCATTTCGAGGGACGGCATGTCGATCTGCGCCCCTATATCCTCTGTGGCAATGATAACATCTATGTTATGCCCGGTGGTTTAACGCGGGTGGCACTGAAGAAAGGATCACTGGTGGTCAATTCATCGCAAGGGGGAGGGAGTAAAGACACCTGGGTGATTAATTCAACGGAGGGACCGTCACCTGAATCTCCGTTGCAGGAGGAGAATCAGAATCAGAATCAGGAGGATGCGCCATGCTGAGTCGGGTTGCGAATTCCATCTACTGGTTGAACCGCTATATTGAGCGGGCTGAAAATGTCGCCCGTTTTATTTCCGCCAATTATAATATGACCCTTGATCTTCCCGAGGATGCCAGTGATCAGTGGCAGCCTCTGATCAATACCACCGGTGATCACGAGTTATTCAAAAAGCTTTACGGCGAGGCAACCCGTGACAACGCTATCCGTTTTCTGATATTTGACCGGCGTAACACCAATTCTATTTATTCCTGCGTGCGGGCCGCGCGGGAAAACGCTCGATCAATCCGCGAATATATCAGTTCCGAAATGTGGGAGCAGCTCAATACCTTTTACCTGATGGTCAACGCCGCTTCGGAAGAGACCGTGATGGATCTGCCCCACCAGTTTTCTGCCGAGGTGATGAATGCCAGTCACGCCTTTATCGGCATTACCGATGCGACCATGAATCATGGCGAAGGCTGGCATTTTGGTCGCCTCGGGCGGATGCTTGAGCGCGCCGACAAAACCACCCGCCTGCTTGATGTTAAGTATTTTATCCTGTTGCCCTCTGTCGATTATGTCGGCAGCCCGTATGACAATATTCTCTGGGGGGCCTTGCTGCGTTCAGCCAGCGCATTTGAAATGTACCGCAAGCAGTATGGTCGCATTGCGCCGCGCAATATCACCAATTTTTTGCTGCTTGACCGTAACTTCCCGCGGGCTGTTCATTATTCCCTGGCGGCAGGGATGAAGTCCCTCAATGAAATCAGTGGTGGCCAGATTGATTCCTATTCCAACAAGGCGCAGCAGGCATTGGGACGGTTGTTGGCAGAGTTTCAGTTTGCGGCGCTGGAGGAAATTTTTGATTACGGGCTGCATGAGTATCTCGACGTTACCCAGACCCGGATCAACCAGGTTGGCGAGGCAATTTACGAGGTCTTCTTCCGGATGGTAATGGAGGAATGACAGCGTATTGATTTTTACTCTAAGCGGTTGGTGGCAGCAGTCCGCCGGCAGAGCTTGATGAGCCATCAGGAATAATCATGTGGTTACATGTCAGTTGTGATCTTGAATTTGAAATTTCGGTAGCGACGCCGTTTGTGCTGATGCTGCGGCCGCGTAGTGGGGCCCAGCAATGGATAGCTAAAGAAGAGTATCGGCTTGCCCCTGAAGTTCCCGTGTTCGAGTTTACTGATGGCTATGGGAATCTCTGCCAGCGGTTGATTGCGCCGCCCGGATATTTCGCCATCCATACATTAGCGCAGGTAAAGACCGCAGACTTCAGTGATCAGGCGGTGGGGGCCCCTTTCATCGAAATTCAGAATCTTCCCAATGGCGTGCTGGAATACCTTCTTCCGAGTCGGTACTGCGAGTCAGATCGCTTTGGTCAGATGGCAACCGAGATCACGGCCAATCTTCAACCCGGCTATGATCAGGTGTCGGCGATTGAGGGCTGGGTGCGCAATTTCATTCGCTACCTGCCCGGCAGCAGCGATTTGCCCATCTCCGCGGTTGAGGTCAACCATCGGCAGTCCGGTGTCTGTCGAGATCTGGCACACCTGGGGATCGCCTTATGTCGCAGTATCAGTATCCCGGCGCGCTTTGTGGTGGGGTATCTGTATGAGCTGGAACCGATGGACCTGCATGCCTGGTTTGAAGCTTATGTCGGTGGTCGCTGGTATACCTTTGATGCTACCCAGCCGTTCCACAAGGGGGGGTATGTAACGATCGGATACGGTCGCGACGCTGCCGATGTAGCCATATACAACCAGTTCGGCCCGGCAGTGTATCCGGTGAGTCAGCGCATCGCGGTGTGGCGGACCTGAGCAGCGCAGCGGGCAAACTCATTGAGTGTTAATGAGTTTGCCCGCAACTATTTGTTAAAGTTCCTTTGGCCGGCAGACATTCACTGCGTCATGGACTTTGGCTCCGCAGTTGGTACAGACGTAACGGGGATTTTCAAAAATTTTGTCAATTTCCGGGTTGCGCGCATTGGCCGTTAATTGACAGGCATGCAGATCACAATGTTCCTCGG
Source organism: Pelovirga sp. (assembly GCA_041686715.1). Classification (GTDB taxonomy): domain Bacteria; phylum Desulfobacterota; class Desulfuromonadia; order Desulfuromonadales; family Geopsychrobacteraceae; genus Pelovirga. Next base: position 27,351 of record JAWLDI010000001.1, on the reverse strand, counting down.
GGTTATCACAGCTCCATTCGGTCATCATCTCTCTCCTTCATCAGATATCATGCTGGGGGTTGTTCCGGCTGATCTGGTCTCAATCTTAGCAAATTTTTCTCTGTCAGTGGTAAATCCTTCTTTCTAAAGTTGTGATTATTTTTGATCCAGCGGCAGGTCTGCACTGATCCAGCTATGGTAACCTCCTTCGAGTACCCGAACGCGGCTGAAGCCCTGCTTGGATAAGGTCAGTGCCAGACCGGCACTGGATCGCTCCCGTGGTCAGAGACAATAGACGAGAACAGCTTGCTGAGGGTCTGTCGTGAGGGTGAAGCGAGCAATCTTTTCCGGCGAGTCCAGTCGAATTGCGCCGGGAATTTTATTGCCGGCTCGTTTCCAGGCCCTGGTTATGCGCGCGTCAACAATGACTACGGGTTCTTGTTCCTGCCATTCCAGCAGTTCTTTAATGCTGATCCGTGGGATATCATTAGTGGTCTGGGGAAGCTCAGCGCTAATGCTGGAGAAGGGGAGCGACACCAGGCAGATAAAGGCAAAGGTCAGGAAATAGCCTAGCCGGACAAAAGGGTTGCTGAGCATAAAGGGACTCTCCTGAATTGTTGTTTGTTTTGAGATGTTAGCATTTTCCCGGAGTTGAATCATCTTGAACAGCAGTTGATACGCAAAAATGTCATGACAAAAAAATGAAATGACAAAAAATGGTATGATGAGTCTATCTGTTTCTATCAAGTAATCGGGTGTCTGCACGAGACACCAGAGCAGGAGGTTGATGTGATGAAACGCTATCTGTTACTGATCTCCACGGCTGTTGTCATTGCTCTGGCGGGATTTCAACTGAACGCTTCCAGCGCGATGGCTTCAAAATATGCTCCTGCCGATCCTGATCTGGCCGTTGCCACATTTGCCGGTGGCTGTTTCTGGTGTGTGGAGGAAGCCTTTGAAAAGGTTCCCGGTGTCGTAGCGGCGGTATCCGGTTACAGCGGCGGCAACGAGATTGATCCGACCTATGAGCAGGTAGCCGGTGGCAATACCGGTCACACCGAAGCCGTACAGGTGCATTATGATCCGGCGCTAATTACTTACGAAGGGTTGTTGCAGGCCCTGTGGCGAACTGCCAACCCGACGGATGCTGAAGGACAGTATGTCGATCGTGGCAAGCAATACCGACCAGCGGTTTTTTACCACAACGAGGCAGAAAAAACAGCAGCTGCAGCATCGGTAGCTGAACTGGAAGCCTCCGGTCGTTATGACGATCCGGTAGTGATCGAGATTGTACCGTTTAAAGCCTTCTACGATGCTGAAGAGTATCACCAGGATTACTACAAGAAAAGTCCGTTGCGTTACAAGTTCTACACCTTCAACTCGGGGCGCTATCAGTTCATCGAAAAGGTCTGGGGAGACGATCAGGAAATAGATTACTCCCGGTATCGTCCCTGAAGAGGCACTGCCCTTTCACGGCATGCAACAGACCCCACAGCATCGGCCTCAATACGGTCGGAGCTGGTTGGTGAGAAGGCAGGCTTGACCAATGATGGCTTAAGCTGGCAAGAGAAAATCCGCTGATACCGTCCCGGCATCACACCAATGTCAGATCCTGATGTTCGGGGAAAGGAGTGCATCATGAGTCGTTCAAGAAACCCGTTCGCCCGCAACAGCATTGCCGCCCTGGCTGTCGTCATCCTTTTTACTTTCGGAATTACCCCGGTATTTGCTTCAGGCTACGCGTCAGCGTTCAACGGCATTACAACCTACAATGCTGTCTACCAGTTCACGTCTGGCGACCCCGGGGTTGCCAACCGGGTATTCTGGGCCGTTAAAAATTCATACGAGGATACAACTGTCCGTGATCTGGGGCTCAAGCCAAATATCGTCGTCGTTTTTCATGGGCCGGTCGTGAATCTGCTTTCAACGAATCTGGCCATTTTCCCTGATGAAGTGCGCGGCAACGTTGAGCAGTTTCAGGCAACCATCCGGCAGATGAAACAGGATGGTGTCAAGTTTGAAGTCTGTCTCTACGCGGTCAAGATGGCGGGAGTAGATGAACAAACGATTCTGCCGGAGATCGACCCAGTGGATAACGGTTTTGTATCGGTGATCGGTTACCAGATGCAGGGGTACGCGGTGGTACGTATACCTTAGCGCAATAACCGTGGACATCAAGAGAAAATGTCGTGAAAGTACTCGAGATTAAAGTTCCTCCCGTTGCGTTGGTAATTCTGGTTGCTGCCTGTATTTGGGCGGTTGCGCGTCTCTTGCCAAATCTTTATTTCACCATTCCCCGGGCAGGGTGTTTGGCGACAGGAAGCGCAGTGGTCGGCGCTTGCATCGCCATTCTGGGAGTGATGGAGTTCAGAGCCGCCGGAACGACTGTCGATCCACGGGTGCCGGACCAATCTGAAAGCCTCGAGATTCGTGGAGTCTATCGATGCAGCCGAAATCCGATGTATTTAGGATTGTTGCTGGTCTTGTGTGCGTGGGGCTTGTTCCTGGGCAGTATCCCTTCTTTGCTGTTCCTCCCCGCGTTCGTCATCTACATGAACCGCTTTCAAATCATTCCAGAGGAGCGATTTGTGCGCGAAAAATTCGGTGAGTCATTCAGCAAGTACACATCTGAGGTACGCCGTTGGGTTTGAAGCATCGTCACTCGGCTCAGAGGCGCAAGGGGTTGAGCGAATTACACGTAGGAATTCACCAGGAGGTTTCTTTGTGATTGCAGTGATCTTCGAACTCTGGCCGGCTGACGGGAAATCCGTCGAATACTTCGATCTAGCCGCTTCCTTGCGGGACGATCTGGTGAACATTGACGGTTTCATTTCCATCGAGCGCTTCGAGAGCGTGACAACAAAGGGAAAATATCTTTCGCTCTCGTTCTGGCGTGATGAAGAAGCTGTTAGCTCCTGGCGAAATCACGCAAGACATCGGCAATCGCAGGCAATGGGCCGGAGCGGCGTACTTGCCGATTATCGACTGCGAGTCGCTTCGGTGATGCGCAACTACGGGATGCAGGAACGTGGCGACGCACCGAAAGACAGTCGTGAGGTGCATGGATCGGGGTAAATGCGGGGACGTAATACTAATTAATCTTCAAAATTAGTTTTATGTCCCCGTTTTTACTTATGGCTGGGGAGCTGTTATTGGGATTTTGATTAACGGGTTGATTCTGGGGGTTGTCATCGGGGTCCTGGCTACGGTACGCCAAGTGATTAAATCGAAGGTATTATGGATAAAACAAAAATAAATGCGGGGAAAATTCTTATTGTTTTTCCTGATTAGCATCACTCTTCCGTTTGAACCCTTCTCCTGGGGGAGAAGGTGGCTGAAAGCCGGATGAGGGGGCTTGAAATGGTCAAACAGATATTGGTTCCGAGGCTGATTTCCCCTTCCTCCATGTGCGGCCGCAACGCCTCCATACACGCCCATTCCATCAGTCCGACCATGAATGCCGTCGCAAAAACCGGCGGCATGGCGGCGAACAGATCGGATTCTTTAAAAACATGGGGGCCGGTTTTGTCGGTGGGGACCTGATAGCTGTGGAGATAACTGATTCCTGCAGTGAGGGTGTTTTTCATGGTAGTAACCTCCGCTTGGCTTTTAAATAAATCTTTTCACCACCCGGTCTCTCTTCGTTCACTTGAGATACAGAGGAAGTTTAGAATACATGGTTTTTATGAATTTCTCAGTGTCTCTGTGACTCTGTGGTAAATGTTTAGACAGTGTAACATCACTAAAGCGGATGAGCCTTCAAGACACCCCTCGCAATAAACGCCGTTGATTTTTTGCCCGAAATAGCTAGACTCCACAAGTCTGTATTTATCACTTTTTCCAAGGACTCAACTCATGATTATCGGATTTGCCGGCAAGGCTGCCTCGGGGAAGACCACTGCAGCGAAACATTTGCAGGCTCTTCTGGGGGATAAAATTCAGGTGTTGCCGATGGCGAGTATGTTACGGCGCGAGGTGGAAGCCTTTCTGCGCAAGGTCGGTGCAGCTGATAAGGTGGCTCTACTCTATGGCGATCAGCAGGACAAACTGACCCACTTCGAGATCGATGAGCACAGCGCCAGGCTGCAGTGTTCGGCCTGGGAGGACTTTGTTGCAAAAAATCTCGATATTCAGCAGCACCCGGGGCGGACGACCTTAAATGTCCGGCGCATCCTGCAGTGGTGGGGGACCGAATACCGCCGCGCCCAGGACCCCGACTACTGGACCAAGGCGTGGGAGGCGGCGCTGGCAGAAGTGACGGAACGCAACGTGCATATTCTGGTTGATGATGTGCGTTTCCATAACGAGGTCGAGGCTGTTCAGCGTAATGGCGGGGTTTTGATCCGGGTGGAACGCCCGGGATTCAACGGCGCCAATAACCACAGCAGCGAGAATTCCCTCGATGATTTCACCGGCTGGAACATGGTGTTGCGCAATGACGACAGCCTGGAGAAATTTTTGGATCAGGTTGAAGCAAAGGTCTTGACCCTCCTGGCGGGGTGATCAGATTTTCCCCACCGGCGCCAGATAAATAACAAACTCATCTTCCCCATCTACCCCCACCAGCTGATCCATCAACTCCTGATGAAAGGCCGCGATAGCGCAGGTGCCTGCGCCGACGGCTGCGCAGGCCAGGTAGAGGTTCTGACAGACATGTCCGACATCCATCAGAATCACCCGGTGGGCGGCAGTATGGTAGCGCCATTCGGTGCGATAAGGAACGCAGGTCCAGACGAAGGTTACCGGGGCGGTGGCGGTGAATCGCTGACCGAGGGTTGCCGGGGGAAGCTTTTCCATCAGGTCATCATCAGCCCGTTCCAGCACCAGGGCATGTTCGCGGGGCAGGTAGCGGTATACGCCAGGCTCAAGGTCGGTCACATTGGTGACCAGCAGAAAGGTTTCAAAGGGGTGGCGGCAACCGGCAGAGGGGACGGTGCGCAACCCTGTGCCGGGGGCCAGCTCTTCGCGCAGGCCCTGGGTTGCCCAGAGCAGAAAAGCCAGTTCGGTTAAATCAATCGGCGACCCGGCGAAACGGCGATGGCTGCGGCGCCCGGCGATGACATCGACCAGACTGGCGCTGTAGTGATAATCCGGTGCCGGCAGTTTGATCAGTTGTTGCTCAGGTAGCGCCGGTTTCTGGATCGCTGGCGGTTCAACCCCCATGCGCTGGTCGGTGAAGCGAAAATCAATCGCCAGACGCAGGGAATCCTTGAGAAATTCCCGTTGTTCTGAAATCTGCTTGTTGACCATGGCTGCTCCTGGAATGAATATTTACAAGCGTTTTTCTGCCCTGAAAAGTCCGATGATATCTTCGAGAATCAGATAGGTTGCCGGTACCAGCAGCAGACTGAGAAAGGTGCTGAAGAGGATGCCGAAGCCTAAGGATACCGCCATCGGAATCAGAAACTGCGCCTGGGTGCTGGTGTCAAACAATAGTGGCGTCAGCCCGAGAAAGGTGGTCAGGGAGGTCAGCAGGATCGGCCGGAAACGGTTGACCCCGGAGAGCATCACTGCATCAAGCATCGGCATCCCTTCGCGGCGCCGGCGATTGATGAAATCAACCAGCACCAGGCTGTTGTTAACGACCACCCCGCATAACGCCAGAATACCGAGCAGACTCATGAAGCTCAAGTTGTATCCCATGATCATGTGGCCGACAATGGCACCGCCAATACTGAAGGGGATGACCAGCATCACCGGTAGCGGTTGCAGGTAGGAGCGAAACGGGATGGCGAGCAGGGCATAGATGGCAAACAGGACAAAAATAACCCCGTAGATCAGACTCCCCATTGATTCGCGCTGTTCCTCCAGCTCCCCCTTGAAGGTGTAGCGGATACCGGGATATTCAAGCAGCAGTTCGTCGAGGTAGATCCTCAAATCGGCGGCGATAGCGTTGGTATCAACCTCTCCCTTTTCGGCATCGGCCGATACATTCACCGCACGGTTACGGTCGACCCGGCGGATGCTTGAATAACCGGCCTGCATATCGATGGCGGCGACCTGGTTAAAGGGGACTTCAACGCCACTTTGTGTGCGGATTTTCATGGTTTCCAGGCTGGCCAGATTCTCACGTTGTTCTTTTGGATAGCGAACCATCACCCGGACATCATCGCGCCCACGTTGAATGCGTTGAGCCTCGCTGCCGAAAAAAGCCGCTCTGACCTGGCGTCCGAGATCAGTGGTGGTCAACCCGAGGAGTTTGGCCTCCGGCAGCAGGTGCAGCTGGATCTCCTGCTTGCCCTGATCAAAGCTGTCCTGAATGTCGAACAGACCGGGATATTCGCTGTAGCGCTTTTTCAGACTTTCGGCGACTTCAGTCAGCTGGTTAAAGTCAGCACCGGTCAATTGAACATCAACCGGGTTGCCGCCCCTTCCGATTTCCGCCCGGTAGGTCAGTTCTTTGGCTCCGGGAATCGTGCCGATCAGTTGACGCCATTCCTGTACTACTTCACTGGTGCTGATCTGGTTAAGGCGCTCTTCCGGCGGTACCATCTCCATGGTGATCTGCCCCAGTTCCGGTTTGCCGCCCATGCCGGGACTTCCGGTTCCCGTCCAGCCGGTACTCACCAGGATGTTACGGATGACCGATCCGGACCCATCCGGTTCCTGATGTTTAGCCTGCAGGGTGTAAGCATGTTGCGCCATGCGTTCAATGTGGATTCGGGTCTGGTCGATGGAGGTTCCGGCCGGCATGATCAGGGTCGCGCGAGCAATCTCGCTTTGAATCCGAGGGAAAAAAGTGTATCCGTAACGGCCGCTGATAACAAAGCTGACAATAATGATGATGACTGCAGTGAAAATCGACAGGGTCAGATGCCGCCGCCTGATCGCGAGTTCGAGCACCGGTCGATAAATCCGCAGGGCGAACAACTCCAGTCCGCTGGCAACTTTCTGCTGCAGTTTCTGCAGCATCAACAGTCCACCCCGTGGTGGTTTGGTGATGTGGACGCTGCTCAGGTGGGCCGGCAGAATCAACTTTGATTCGACCCAGGAAAAGGCCAGGGCTGGAATGACAATCAACGGAATCTGAGCGAAGATCGGCCCTCGCACCCCTTCCATAAAAAGTAACGGTGTAAAGGCGGCAATGGTGGTCAGCAGCCCGAAGGTGACTGGAACCGCAACCTCCTGGGTTCCGGCGATGATCCCTTCGATCGATTCGCCATCTTCCTTGAGTCGCCGGTAGACATTCTCACCGGTAATAATGGCATCATCAACGACAATTCCCAACACCAGGATAAAAGCAAACAGGCTTAAGGAGTTCAGGGTCACACCGAGGGTCGGCATCAGTGCCAGTGCGCCTAAAAAACTGATCGGAATACCGACGCAGACCCATACCGCGACAGAAAGGCGCAGAAACAGAGACAGGGCCAGAAAGATCAGCAGGCCGCCCTGCAGCGCACTGCTGGTCAGGGTATTCAGACGCAACTGGACAATGCGTGAGCGATCGCGCCAGTAGTCGATGGAAACTCCCGGGGGAAGAGCTTCACGTTTTTCCGCTACATAGTCACGCACGGCGCGCCCGACGTCCAGGGCGTTCTGTTCCCCGGTACGATATACTTCGATCATGACCGCAGATTTTCCATTGAGCACAGCTTCCAGTGGCTCTTCGTCAAATCCGTCGCGAATGGTCGCAATATCACCGAGCAGCAGCTGACTGCCGGCAGGCGTGGTGCGTACGGGGATGCGGGCGTAGTCAGCTGCCGTGTCTGCCTGGCCCATGGTGCGTAACAGGATCTCACCGCCACGGGTTTTGATGGCACCGGCCGGCAGATCGAGGGAATGGCGACGAATTGCCTGGGACAGATCTTCCAGGCTCAACTGGTATTGTTCGAGGGTCGCCTGACTGGCCTCAATAGAGAGTTCATAGGGTCTGACCGCGACCAGATCTGCGAGGCTGATCGCCGGCAGCGCAGTCAGGTCGTCGCGAACCATTTCACCGATTTTGCGCAGATCGGCTTCGGGCAGGTTGGCACCGACAACTACAGAGATGACTTCCCGGCGGAATTCCAGAATCTCGTAGGTTGGTCGTTCGACTTCTTCCGGAAAGGTGCTGATGGCATCGACCTTGTTGCGGATATCATCCATGATCTCGCGCGGTTTATAACCTTTCAAGACATCGACGCGCACCTGACCACTGCCTTCATTGGCGGTGGAAATAATTGTATCGATCCCGCTGATGGCGGCGATCGCTTCCTCGATGCGGATAATGACCGCTTCTTCTACTTCGGCCGGGGTTGCACCACGATACACGGCACTAATGATGACTGTATCCCGCTCAAATTCGGGAAAGACCTCCATCGGAATTCGGTCTGTGACCGCCCACAGGCCGAGGCCGATAATCAATGCCATCAGCAGGTTGGCTGCTACATGATTGCGGGCAAACCAGGCAATAACCCCGTTCATTGGTTCTGTCCCTTACGTTCATCCTGATTGTTGTTGAGAACGCGGACGCTGATACCGTCAGCGGCAAAGGGAAGTCGCGTCAGGGTAATCTGTTCGCCGGGGCGCAGGGGACCGCTGGCGACCAGGTAGTCGGTGTCGCGCCAGACAATATTCAGTTCGCGTCGCTCCAGCCGGTTTTCCGGAGTGATGATATGGACGGTACGTTCGCCATGAATGGCTTGCCGAGGAATCCGGTAAACGTCCTCCAGCTGACTGCCGGAGATGCGTGCTTCAACGAACTGACCGATTTTCAATTGAGGCCGGTCTCCTGTCTGCTGATAAGGGTTATCAATCCGGGCGATGACAAAGAGCTGCCGGCTGTTGATATCGATACTGCCTTCGGTGCGGACCAGGCGCCCGGACCAGGTAAAGATGTCGCTACCGATGCGGAGACTGAAGGTGACGTCTGCCTGCCGGGTTGCGGGAACCACCGGACGATTACGAAATTCTTCCGGCAGGGTGAGGTAGCTCAGTTGCTCATCAGAGAGAGGCAAGCGCACTTCCAATGCGTCGCTGGCATAGATCCGAGCCAGGCGCGTGCCGGGGGTGATATACTGCCCGATATCAACGTCCTTGGTGAGAACGCGGCCGGCATAGGGCGCAAGAATACGGGTCCGTTCCAGGTCCAGCTCGGCTTGTTGCAGACGCGCTCTGGCGGCATTTAGGGCGGCTTCAGCGTTTTCAAGCTGAGGTTCTCTCAGGGCCAGGGCGGTCGGCGGTGTGTCAAGCTTAAATTGTTTCCAGTCACGGCGTGCCTGTTTAGCGCGTGCCCGTTCTTCAGCCAGAGCCAGCTGCCGTTGTGCGACCTCGGCGCGGGCAATGATCACGGCATTCTGATAATCGCGATCATCTACTTGCAGTAACAGATCGCCTTGTTCAAAAAAACCGCCGGTGTCGAAGTTGTCCGCGACCTTAACCACCCGCCCGGCTGTTTCAGCCACCAGAGTGCTTTCCGTGCGCGGTGAGATGGTGCCACGGCTGGCAACCTGAACCTGATAGGACTGCGGCTTAAGGGTGATGACTTCAACGGTTGGTGGAGGGGTCTGCGGGCGCTGGCGGGTCGCTTCCGGACCACTGGTAATCAGCGCGGCACTGATGGCAATGCCACCTGAGAGAATCAGCAGGGGCAGGAGAAAACGGATGATGCGCTTCATGGGTTGTCCTGTAACAAAGAAATTGAAAACCAAAGCGGTATGCTATCAGATGAATCTAGCAGAAAAGCGTGTGGAAGTAATCAGTGTTACGCACAGTTTGTCTCAATTCATGGCTACAGAATCGCTCCGCTATTTTTTTTCTTTACCTGGGTGTTCACTTCACTCAAACTATTGACTCGGGTTCATAAAGCATTCACCACAGAGTCACTGAGGCACTGAGAAATTCATGAAAAAGCAGTTATCCACAGAAAACACGGAATCCACGAAATGAATATTAAAAGACATTGTAACTTCATTGTGTAACCTGTTTGGTGAAAGACTGCATTGCTGTAATGGTTTAACTTTCTGTGTTTTTTTGTGATTTCCATGGACCAAAAAGCCATTTTTAGATTTATTGTCTTTCGGAGCCATGAACATAACCAGTATTCATAATAAACATGCATTCTCTGTGTCTCAAGTGAGCGAAGCGAACGGGTGGTGAAATTAGATCTAACTGGCGAGGTGACGATGATTATCGGAATACTCAAGGAAATCAAGGCAGAGGAAAACCGGGTCAGCATGACCCCGGCCGGAGTCGAGGTCATGACTGCTGCCGGGCACCAGGTTCTGGTGGAACAATCTGCCGGAGTCGGTAGTGGTTTTACCGATGAGGATTATCAGTGCGCAGGTGCGCAAATTGTGCCTGAGGCCGCGCAGGTTTATGCCCGCGCTGCCATGGTGATGCACGTCAAGGAGCCACAAGCGCAGGAATATCAGCACATCCGAGAGGGGCAGGTCGTTTTTACCTATTTTCATTTTGCCGCCGGCGAAGAACTGACCAGGGCCATGCTTGATCGCAAAGCCGTATGCATCGCCTATGAGACGATCACTGATGTTGCCGGTGGTCTGCCCCTGCTGACCCCCATGAGTGAAGTCGCCGGACGCATGGCGGCCCAGCAGGCGGCCAAATATCTGGAACGTGCCCAGGGGGGGCGCGGTATCCTCATGGGTGGCGTACCCGGGGTGGAGCCGGCGACGGTGGTGGTGATTGGCGGCGGCGTGGTCGGCAGTCAGGCCGCGCGCATGGCCTGTGGGCTCGGGGCCAAGGTTTATCTCCTCGACAAGGATCTGACTCGTTTGCGTTATCTGGATGAAACCATGCCGGCCAACTGCTTCGTCATGATGTCCTCACCGGCGACCATCCGGGAACTGGTGACTAAAGCCGACGCTGTTATCGGCGCAGTGCTGGTCCATGGTGCCAAGGCGCCCCGCCTGGTGACACGTGAGATGTTCGCGACGATGAAGCCGGGTACGGTGCTGGTGGACGTTGCTATTGATCAGGGAGGCTGCTTTGAAACCTCGCGTCCGACCACCCACGGCAACCCCACCTACGAGGTTGACGGTATTCTCCACTACTGTGTTGCCAATATGCCCGGCGCTGTGCCCTTGACCTCGACCATGGCCCTGACCAACGCTACCTTGCCCTATGCCTGCAAAATTGCCAACCAGGGGTGGAAATCTGTAGCACGGCAGGATGCGGGTATTGCTGAAGGCTTTAATGTTGTCAATGGACTGGTGTGTTGTAAAGGAGTGGCGGAAGCATTCGGACTGGAATACGTGCCGGTTGATGAGGTATTGAAGGTGTGACACGGAAAAACCTCCCCCCGCAACAATATGTTGGGGGGAGGTTTGAAACATTAGTGTTGTTGATATTTTTCGCGCAGCAGTTTCTTGTCGGTTTTGCCGACGCTGGTCCTGGCGATGCTGTCAACAAACTCGATCTTCAGCAACACGATCTGTTTAGAAATCAGCCCCTTGTCGACAAATCCGCGGATATAATTCAGCAATTCCTTTTCGGTGATTTCAGTGGACTCTTTTCTGACCACCAGGGCGACCGGTTTTTCACCCCATTTGGGGTCAGGCAATCCAATGACCGCTGCCTCGACAAGGTCCGGATGAGCAGCGAGAAAATCTTCCACCTCCAATGACGAAATCCACTCACCGCCAATCTTGATGACGTCCTTGATCCGGTCGGTAATCTTGATGTAGTTGTGCCGGTCGCGGTTGGCGACGTCCCCGGTATGCAGGTAACCCCCACGCCACAAGGTTTCCGAATTGCGCTGATCCTTCAGATAGCCTTGAGTCAGCCATGGACTGCGCACGACAATCTCGCCGACGCTTTGGCCATTGGCGGGAACGTCCTGCATCTGCTCATCGACGATGCGCAGATCGACCAGGGGAAGAGGACGGCCGGTTTTGCAGCGGATCTCCTGGTCCTCTTCGCTGCTTAAATCCTCCGCAGTAACATGGGCCAGAGTCAGCACCGGGCAGGTTTCCGACATGCCGTAACCGGAATAGATATCGATTCCCCGTGCCCTTGCAGCCTGACACATGGCTTTGGGCAGGGCCGCACCACCGATCAGCACTTTCCAGCCACTTAGATCAATCTCTTTGAACAGGGGGTGGTTCATGAGCAGGTGAAGGATGGTCGGTACGCAATGGGAGAAGGTGACTTTTTCGCTGTCAATCAGCTTAAGCAGCATTTCCGGCAGGTATTTGCCGGGGTAAACCTGTTTGATTCCCAGTGACGTGGCAATGTAGGGCAGTCCCCAGGCATGAACATGAAACATGGGGGTGATCGGCATGTACACATCTTCCTGATGCAGACGCCCCTGGCCCGTGACGCTGCCCAGCGCCGCCATGCCGGCGAGGGTGTGTAATAACAGCTGGCGGTGGCTGAAATACACCCCCTTGGGCATACCGGTGGTGCCGGTAGTATAAAAAGTTGTGGCCCTGGTGTTTTCATTGAAATCGGGAAACTCAAAGCCGTCAGCTGCTTGATTTAGCAAAGCTTCGTATTCTCCGGCCAGGGGCAGGCCGGTCTTTACCTGCTGCCGCTCATCCTGCAATAGAACGTAAGATTTGACCGTGTCGATCCGCCCCTTAATCTGTTCCAGCAAGGGGAGGAACTCTTCGTTGACGAGGATGTAATCATCCTCAGCATGGTCGATGGTATAGAGAATCTGTTCCGCTGACAGGCGGATGTTGACCGTATGCAGCACCGCACCCAGCATGGGAACAGCGTAAAAGCACTCAAGGTAGCGATGGGAGTCCCAGTCCATGACTGCCACCGTGTCGCCGGCCTTAACACCGATGGTGGTCAGGGCGTTGGCCAGACGGCAGACCCGCTGCTTGAAATTAGCATAGGTGAAACGCTGCAGGTCTCGGTAGACAATGGTCTGGTGCGGGTTGCTGACAGCCGGGGCAGCAAACAGGTTTTTAATCAGCAGCGGATAGTCGTAGGCGGATGGGGTACGTGTTATCAGGTTGTCTGTCATGGGGACCTCGCGGCTTGATAAATGGTATGGGTGCTGGCACAAAGAACAGGCTCAATGGATCGAAGGCGCTAATATACGATGATCCATCCCCCTTCGCAACATCTGTCCCTTGTGAAATGAGGAGGTAACCCGCTAAGATGACAGGAAACTCAGCCCCGGAGTCACCATGAAACTACCTGCACCTCTGTTTGCCGGCACCCTGCTGCGCCGCTACCAGCGTTTTCTGACCGATATTGAACGCCCCGACGGGACGATCATCACTACTCATACCCCCAACACCGGCAGCATGAAGCAATGCGCGGTGCCCGGTTATCCGGTACTGTTCTCCGCCGCGAACAATCCCAAGCGTAAACTCCCCTGGACGCTGGAACTGATCCAGGTTGGTCACGACTGGGTCGATACCCATACCCAGCGCAGCAACCAGCTGGTGGCCGAAGCCCTGGTGCAGGGATGGATTACGGAATTTCGTGATTATCAGGTGCGCGCCGAATATCCTTATGGCGGTAGCCGCATCGACTTTCTCCTGACCAAAGGTGAAGAAAAGGTCCTGCTCGAGGTGAAAAACGTCACCCTCTGCTGTGATAACGAAACCGCCTGTTTTCCCGATGCGGTAACGGTACGTGGGCAGAAGCATCTGCTCGAACTGGAGGCAGCATTGAGGCGGGGGTATCGCAGTGTTATCTTTTTTCTCGTGCAGCGTGGCGAGGCGCTGTATTTTTCCCCGGCAGACAAGATCGACCCCGAGTACGGGCGCCTGTTGCGTCAGGCGGCAGCAACGGGGGTTGAGGTGCTGGCCTACAAAACCCGCACCACCCCGGAGGAAAATCGGGTGGCGGAGCGGATTTCTGTAAAGCTGTGATTGCTTTTGGGGTGAGGTTATTGTTTTATGCGCGCTGTCGGACTGATCACCGAATACAACCCGTTCCACAACGGCCACCTGTACCATCTGCGCCGCAGCCTTGAACTGGCAGAGGCGGAAGTGTCCGTGGCGGTGATGAGCGGTCATTTTCTTCAGCGCGGTGAGCCGGCGCTGGTGGACAAGTGGGTACGGGCACAGATGGCCCTGGCGGTCGGGGTTGACGTTGTGGTCGAATTACCGCTGCCCTGGGCCTGCAGCAGCGCTCCGGATTTTGCCCGGGGCGCAATCCAGGCGCTCACCGCCCTGGGGGTCGATGCCTGCTGTTTCGGCAGCGAAAGTGGCGACCTCAATGCCTTACAGGGCTGTGCTGATCTTCTGGCTGACACCCATGACATTATTGAACATCGCACCTCAACCGCGTTGCGTCGCGGTGTCACATTTCCCCATGCGCGGGCGCAAGCGCTGGCTGAGCTTTTTCCGGAGGCTGACACACAAGAGATTCTTGCCAACCCGAATAATATCCTCGGTCTTGCTTATCTGCGGGCATTGAGTGAAACCGGCAGCTCCATAGCGCCTCTGACCATGACCCGTATTGGTGCCGGTTATCACGATTTCGACGCAAGGGAGGGGGTTGCCAGTGCTACCGGGATTCGCCAGCGTTTGCGTGAGGACTTGGAGGTCACCGGTTTGGTTCCTGAAGCAGTTGCTCTTCTACTGGAAAAGACTCTCGAAAAAGGTTTGGGGCTGAACGAAGACATCTATTATCGTCTGCTGTCTGCGCAAATTGCGCGGCAGCCCGATGATCTGAGCCGTTACTGGCTTATCGAAGCGGGATTGGCGCAGCGTCTGGTCGCTGCCGCCGATCAGGCATATAATCTGGAACAGTTGATCAGCGCTGTCAAGGCGCGGCATCTCACCCGGACCCGGGTGCAACGGGCGTTAGTGGCGGTTCTCCTGGGCATTGAAGCTGAAGTCGCGCGGCTGCTGCTGGCTGCTCCCCCGGCCTATCTGCACCTGCTCGCTGTCAGTGAGCGGGGCGAGGCGTTTCTGGCCTCTCGGCGCAAACGGCGCACGATTCCCCTGATCCAGAATTTTTCCCGGGTTCAGGCACTGCTCAAACGCCGCTACAGTGCTGACCCTGAGACCCTCCTGCGCGCCCAAAACCAGCTTGCTCTGCAGGTACGGGCCAGTCGGATCTACTCCCTTTTACAGAAAAATTTTTGCGGCCATCGACAACGCGATTATTTTGAATCGCTGCGCAGAGGGGGTAAAATCGGGGACACAAGCAAAATTGGGGACACAATTCCAATTATTTCATAATTGGTTTTGTGTCCCCAATTTTACCGAATTGTGTCCCCGATTTTACCACAGAGGATTACGGCGTTCGCAGGGGATGCAAACCTGACACAGCCCGCACGGTGTCACCTCCTGACCGCTAAGCTGTTTGGCGAAAGGGACGGTCACCTGGCGAATATAGTTGTAACAAGCGATTTTGTCGTGCCCGGCTTTGGAGATGGCAGCCACCGGGCAGCGTTTGATACAGGCACCACAGGTACCGCGGGCATAAAAGAGGCAGTTGGCGGTATGGGAGGTAACGTTGCGTGGGGTGATCGCAATGTCGGCCGCAACGACGACTGAGCCGACGCGGACCGCTTTTCCCACTTCGGTAATCAAACCATCAGACAGGCCAAAAGTGCCGAGGCCTGCCGCATAGGCTGCATGACGCTCCGACCAGTTAGAGCAGATGCCGGCCTGCCGGGTTTGGCGATAGCCCCAGCCTGGTAGCAGGGTCGGCGCCGTCGCCCGCAGTCCCATCCCGGCGAACTCATCGCGGACCCTGATACGCAGCCAGTCATTGAACAGTTCTCCATAATAGCGCGAGTAAACCCAGCGTGGTGCCGGTAGTTCCGTTTCCAGTCGCTGATCTGCCAGGGTGCTTTCTGTTTGTGGCAAAATCCAGCTCACTACCCGTAACTCTTCCGCTGCTACTTGCTGCTCAGGATAGGCCAGCGCAAGTGTTTCCGCTGGTGTCCAGTGCACCGAACCGATGATCTGTTTGTATTGGGTAAACAGGGGATCAGCGCCTGTCGCCACACCGATCAACGGACTGCCCCAGGCTTTTTCATCAAAGCCATGGAGGTGATTCTGCGGCGCCCCATTAACCAGGGAGATGATCAGGTCAGTACAGAAGGTGAGATGCTCGGATGGAGTCATGTTTCGCCCCTCTCTTTTGTTGGTAAAGCTACTTGTGAGAACGAGGCTTCTGCTTCTCCGAGCCCAAGCTGATGCCGCAGCGCGGCAGGATGATCCGGTGGAGAAGGAGAACCAGAACGATAATTGCTGCAGCCGCTCCAAACAGAGCGAGGACACCGCCGAGGCTGCCAAGGGCGTCGTAGGCAAAGACAATGCCATAGGCCAGTACCAGCATGATCACACCGCTGATCAGTTTGAGAATACGCCCGTGTTTGTCTTCCAAAACACTCTTTTTCAGGGTGACGACTGCCGTCGCCAGGATAGCGATTTCGACCCCCAGGTAGATGCCCAGATAAATCACAAACAATAGCGCGAATTCAATGCCGTTGACCCCCTGCTGGGCGGCAATATTAGACCAGATAACCGGGAAGCCGGCGGTGCAGGGCAGTTCGACCAGGGTTACACCCAGGGCCATAATGATGGTGGCGCCGACCATGCCCGCTGTCGACATGTCTTTGTTGATGATGTTGCGCATGCGTTTGAAAATCCCCGGCTTGTGCTTGTCGGAGATAGTAAAGCTCACCCCTTGTTGAAACCAGAAGTAGTCCTTGATGTTGACCACGGCAAAGGTTAAAGCCAGCAAACCTACAACGATTTTGATCCAGTCGACATATCCCACATACAAAAAGACATTGAGCAAACCCAGCATGAAGGCCCCATAGCCGGTTGCCGTTGTCAGCAAGAAGGCAAGTCCGACAATGATAATTTTGCGGCGCGAGCGCGTGTGTAACAGGATCCCGAGAAGAATCGTCAGCAGCCAAAGTGAGCAGGGATTAAAGCCGTCGACAAAGGCGATCAGTACCGTTGTCAGCAGCAGGGGCATGGTGCCGATGTTGATGTTGCCAAACAGTGGGACACTGATAGTGTCTAATGCTGTTGCTGAAGTGGTATTCGTACCGTCAGTGCTGCCCAGGAGTTTTTCTATTTCGGCGCGCATCTCATCGGGGAAATGCTCACGGTAGCCGATCCAGTGACGCTCACCTATAAGGGTTAAGGGAACGCTGTGAGAATCGATACCGTATTTGCTGGTTGTTTCGAGAAAGAGCTGCTGATTGGCACGATCGTAGTAAACTTCATGATCACGCAGTTCAACCTGTGGGAATTTTTCCGCCAGTTGTTCGAGTTGTGGTTTCAGGCGTTCGCAGAATGGGCAGCCGATGCCCCAGAAATAGAGGATCTGCTGGGCGCCTGCTGACCTGCTTGTCAATGTCGGACTGTCGGCGGCATCGATCCAACTGAAGCTTTCGGCTGTCAGGGATGGAACCAGCGGACTTGAGGTAACGCCCTGACAGGACATGTCAGTGCCGGCGTCAACATCGTCAGGGCAATCGAGGGCAGCCTCGCAGCGCATGGCGACAGGGTTGAATTTCTGACCAGGGGCGCAATCGATGAAGGCATTTGCCTGAAGGATGCTGCCCAATAAAAGAGTCAACACCACGATCAAACCTGTCGCGACAATCAATCCACGGTATATCAAGTGAATCATACCTCTGGTCATCTTTGTTCCATTATCTAGGTTGAGAACCTGAGTGCATTGTGAATCGGTTGGCAATATTAGCGGAAAACAGGTTGTCTGGTAAGGTGCTTTTGACGGTTTTTGTCAGGATGTCGATGGTTGCTTGATTGTTTTAGCAAGTAATGCGCGCTGCAGCACCTGGTATTGTGCTCCATCTGCGTGCAGAGTGCTGCTAAAGACAGTGATGGCATTGACAGTAAAAGTTTGCCGAAGGATCCTGTCATCCAGCTGTTGTCGGAGTCTTTCAAGGTTTTTAATGCTCTTGATACGAGCGAGGGTAATATGCGGAGTAAAGTGCTGCTCCGGAGCAAAACCTGATGGTCCCAGTAGACGGTCGAGGTGCTGCACCAGTTGTTTGAATGGTAGTGGCTCTTTGATGGCGGCATAGAGGATGCGTGGTCGTTTGGATGAGGGGAAAAAGCCGAAGCCGTTCAGATTGGCAGTGAAAGAATTCTGTTGTCGAGCAATCTGGCTGATCTTCTCAGCAAGTCGGGGCAACCGGGTGTCATCAACATCACCAAGGAATTTCAAGGTCAGATGCAGATTGTCCGGTTTGACCCAGCCGGCAGTGACATCGCTGCATCGTAGCTGCCGGGTGATGTCGCCGAGGTGCTGTTTGATTTGCGGAGGCAGTTCAATCGCGATAAAGATGCGCATGACAGCATCTTAAAGCATTACAGGTGTTTTTTGCATTGCTTCACCAATATTTTTACAGCAGGTGTTGTTGCAAACAACGACAAGCAGAAAACTTCAGCGCGGCACGATCAGGGTTTTGCCCTGATGACGCAATATGTCGATCTCGATATCGTAGACCTGCTGAACAATATCGGCAGTTAATTCCTCGCAGTTGCCGCAGAAGAAAAGGTGGCCGTCTTTAAGGCACAACAAAGCGTCGGAAAAGCGCATCGCCATATTCAGATCGTGCATGGTCATGACGGCAGTTAGCTGATGTTCGCGGACAATATGCTGAATGGTATGGAGAATTTCGAGCTGGTTTTTCAGATCAAGGCTGCTGGTCGGTTCATCGAGAAGCAACACCGAGGGTTCTTGAACCAATGCTCGGGCGATACAGACTTTCTGCAGCTCACCGCCGCTCATTTCGTCGATATTGCGCAGGGCCAGATGGGCAAGATTAAGTTGCTTGAGGGCGGCATCAACCTTTAACAGGTCATCATCACCGACGCGCCAGCGCAGATGCGGCTTGCGCCCCAGCAGCACCGCGTCAAAAGCGGTCATGCGTCCGGCATCGTTGCGCTGGGCGACATAACCCATACGTTTGGCAATCTCACCGGCACGCATTCTGAAGACATCGGCATTTTCGATCAGTACCGCCCCGGTTTTGGGTTTCAGCATAGCATTGATACAGCGCAGCAAGGTGGTTTTGCCGACGCCGTTAGGGCCGAGGATGGTCAGCACCTGCCCCTGGCTGACCTGAAAATTCAGGCCGTGCAGGACCATGCGGCCGGCGTAGCCGATGCGGATATCGCGGATGTCAAGGGTCATCGATTCTTCCCCCGGATCAACAGGTAGAGGAAGGCAGGAGCACCCAGAAAAGCCGTCAGAATCGACACCGGCAGCATCTGCGGAGCGAGCAGTAGGCGCGCTGCGGTATCTGCTGCCAGCAGTAGACAGGCACCGGTCAGAGCGGAAGCCGGCAGCAGGAAGCGGTGATCATCGCCAATGATACGCCTGACGATATGGGGGCAGACCAGGCCGACAAAGCCGATGATACCGAGGAATGAGACAATAACCGCGGTCACCAGTGATGCCGCCAGCATACCGGTCATGCGCACCAGTTCGACCCGCACTCCCAACCCTTTGGCGGTTTCGTCACCGGCGTCGATAGCATTGTAGTTCCAGCGGTTAAGAATGAAAAAAACTAAAGATCCGAAAACGACCACGGCCATAAAAATTATTTCGGTCCAGCCGGCCCGGCCCACGTCACCAAAGGTCCAGAAAACCATGGATGCCAGTTGTATATCGTCGGCAAAATACTGCAGCAGCATGGTTGCGGCGGTAAACAACGACCCCAGGGCAACACCGCTGAGAATCATCACTTCCGGTGTGGCACCGCGCAGGCGGCCGATAGCGATGATAACCAGTGATGCCACCATGCAGGCAGCAAAGGCAGACAATGTCGTCAGGTAGGGGTTGATGATACTGACGGCGTCGGCCTGGGTGCTCTGCATGGTACCAGTGCCGAAGATCATCACCGAAAAGGCGGCACCAAAGGCACCGGCCTGTGAGATACCCAGGGTAAAAGGGGAACCCAGGGGATTACGCAGGATCGACTGCATGGTGGCACCGGCTGCAGCCAGACCGGCACCGGCAAGGATCGCAGCAAGGGCGTGGGGCAGGCGGATATGACGGACAATAATGGCGGATCTGGCATCGTCGCCGAGGTTAAACAAGGCCAGAACCGCTTCCCGGGTGGGGATTCGAACGGCACCAAGGGAGATGGCCAGCATCAGCATGAGCACCGTCAGCACAACCAGAACGGCGATGAACAACAGTTTTCTGCCGATATAGGCATTGTAGGCAGTTGGTTTTTGGCCGTGATCAAAGTGTGACATCGTTACCGCAGGGGGATCCGGCTGAAGCCCATGTTGCTGAAGTCTTGATTGATGCGCTTAAAGGCCGGACCACCGTTAAGAAAGATACTGATTTCCTCGGCTTTAACGAGGGGATCAATATCGGCAAAGCGCTCCGGATAAAGGATCGTGCCGATATAGTAGCTGTTGGCAAAGACCGATGCAAAATTGGTGTTATAAAAGTTGTAAGGAAAAACCCCATACACGCGTCCGGACTGTACGGCGGTCATGGCCTGATAAACAGTATCGGTGCGTAACTGTTCCAGACCGTTGGCGCCGGCGGGCAGGCGGGTGCCGGCAATATCCAGAAAGATAACGTCTGGATCCCACAGCAGCAGTTGTTCTTTGGCCACGGTGGCGTGAGAGAAATTGGCTGCACCGGTGCCAAGCTCCATGGCAACGTTGCCGGCGTTTAAAAATGCGAAGGGAGCATAGGCCGGTTCAGTCGAGGCAAAACCATGACCGCCACGCATCGCCAGCCCTCCTGCGTAGGCGGTTGGACGCTCGTTGTCGGTGATGCCGGCAACCCGCTGCTCCAGATCGGCCTGCAGCGCGTCAAAAAAGCTGATCACCTCTTCGGCACGTTGCTCCAGCCCCAATACGTTTCCCATGAGGTGGAGGGTCCGGTTCAGTTCTTCGCGCCCGTGGGTCAGATTGCCGTAGCCCAGGGCAACAACCGGGATTCCCGTTTTCGTTTGTAAGCTGTCAACACCACCGTCGCGTGGGGCATTGACCTTGAAAATGACCTGGGGTTGGGGATCGAGACCGGCGATCAGCTCCGGGTTGTCAAAGCCGCGAAATTCACCAAAGAGCGGTAGATCGCTCAGTTGAGGCTGGGTTAAGGCGTAAGGGCGTGCATCGACGGCGAACGGCAGCCCCCCTTTTTCGGCACTGTCAACCGCGACGACCCGAGCCTGCCCTTGCAGGTAAACCAGCAGGCGCAGGCAACCGGAACCGGAACAGATGACCCGGTCGATCTGGTCTGGAATCTGAACCGTTCGTTTCAGGATATCGGTTACTGTACGGGATGGCGTGGCAGCAAAAGCCGGAGATGTCATTCCCAGCAGAAAAATCAGCAGTGCGATGATCTTCCGCATAGCAAGCCCTCTTTTTTAGTAATACGAATTTGTATTTCGTGCTACTTAAGTCAGTAGCATTTTTACCTGAGGACGTCAATATTCTCCGTTTTTTCAGACAATTATTCATCCAGCGGCATGATCAGGGGATTGAACGCTTTGGAAGCAATCAGAACCCGCTTGCCGACCTTCAGGTTCGCCATTTCCCGTTTGCTGGCGATGACCTGAACAACATCCTGCCCGACCAGCACATGGACAATGTAGACGATGCCGCTGGCTTTGATGTGTACCACCTCACCGTTAAAGCGGAACTTGTTGCTGATGTTTGACTGTGAAAAAACTTCAGTCGGGCTGCCGCTGCGGGTGACTTCGCCTCTGTCCAGCACAAAGACGCGGCGACTGAGGCGGAAGACCTCGCTCAGATCGTGGCTCACCAGCAGGGTCGTGGGCTGATAACGCTGATGCAGACGCAAGAGCTCATCCTGGAGTTTGAGGCGCATCTGCAGATCCAGCGCCGACAGGGGTTCGTCGAGCAGCAGTATGGCGGGTTTCAGGGCCAGGGCCCGTGCCAGCGCCACGCGTTGGCGCTGGCCGCCGGAGAGTTTGTCCGGTTTGCGACCGGCCAGCTCCTGTAATCCCGCGACCTCCAGCAACTCTCCGGCGATGACACCGCGTTTTTCCCTGGGCAGGGCCAGGCCAATGTTCTCGGCGACGGTGAGATTGGGAAACAGGGCATAATCCTGAAACACCATGCCGATGGAGCGCCGGCGCGGGGATAGATTGATACGGCTGGTCGAGTCGAACCAGGTTTGGCCATTGACGACGATGGTGCCGGCGTCGGGGGTGGTCAGCCCCGCTACCATCCTCAGCAGGGTGGTTTTGCCGGCACCGGAGGGGCCGAACAGGGTGATGAATTCCCCCTGTTCAATGATGCCGTTAAACACCAGATCCATCGGTCCTTCGGCGGTATGCAGGCGTTTGCTGACATTGACTTCAATCATGCCAGCTCCATACGAGCAAAGCGCCGGTTGACCATATAGACCAGTAGCAGTATGGCAAAGGTAATGGCAAATAAAACAAAGGCGTACTGGTGGGCAGTGGCATAGTCGAGGGCTTCGACCCGATCATAGATGGCGATGGAAGCCATGCGGGTTACTCCGGGGATATTGCCGCCGACCATCAGTACCACGCCGAATTCGCCGACGGTGTGGGCGAAGCTCAACACGCAGCCGGCGAGGATGCCCGGTTTCATGTTGGGCAGCAGGATGGTGAACAGGGTCTTCACCCGGGAGATACCCAACGTTGCTGCCGCCTCGCGCAGATTGGCAGGAATTGCGCCAAAGCCGCTTTGCAGGGGATGGATCATGAAGGGGAGGCTGAACAGTACCGAACCGACGATAACCCCTTCAAAGCTGAACACCAGCCTCAGGTTGAACCAGCTATCGAGCCAGCCACCAACCGGATTGACCGGGCTGAAGAAGACCAGCAGATAAAATCCCAGCACCGTCGGTGGCAGCACCAGGGGCATACTCACCAGGGTTTCAACCACGGCCTTGGCGCGATTGCTGGTATAGGCCAGCCAGTAACTCAAGGGAATTCCCAGTACCAGCAGGATGATGGTAGTGATGCCGGCCACCTGAAAGGTGAGGATCATGGTTTGGGTAAAGTCTGGGTTCATAGAAGGTCCGTATCTGTTGAGCACAGGATCCCCAACCCTGAGCTATGGCGAGTTGAATAGCAGGAAATTCTTTTAATTTCCAGTCAATGAGACTTCGTTGGCCTTGACCAGCCATTCCACCTGATCGCCGGTTTTCAGCTCCATTCGTTGCGCTGAACGACTGGTGATGATGGAAACCACCTGGTGTCCGGCACTATCGAGGGTAATCTCTGCCAGCATTCCTTCACTACGAATGCCGGCGATGGTTGCCACAAAGCGGTTGCGTAAACTGATCTGTCCACTTAGGTTGCGGGCGATGGAGACTTCTGTCTCCTTGAACAGAATTTTTATCCTCTGACCGGTTTTCAACCAGGGGCAGTGCTCCGGGGTTTCGACGATCAGCGCCGACATCCTGAAGTCTGAGGTCACCTCAATATCCACCAGAGAGAGGTTGCCATCCGTGTCAATGGTAGCGATTTTTCCGGGAATGCTGTTCATTGTGCGGGAACCTCAAAACCGTACACCTTGAGGATTCCCTTGCCTTCCTCACTTTCGATAAAATCGGCAAAGGCTCGTGACAGGGGGTGTTTTGCCCCGTAATTAGTGATCATATAACCCTGCCGCAGCGGGTTGTGGTCCTTTAGGTCAATCAGCTTGAAGGATTCACCCAGAGCTTTCATCTCCGGGGCCAGAGCCAGAGAATAAGCGATGATGCCGATATCGGCAGCTCCGGTGGCGGCAAAGTGTGCTGTCTGGGAGATGTTTTCTCCCATAACCAGTTTAGATTGCAACTTTTCCCAGAGGCCGTGGGTTTCCAACGTCTCCATTCCGGCCACCCCATAGGGGGCGTGTTCAGGATTGGCAATGGCAAGCCGGCGAATGGCGGGGTCCCGTAGCACATCCACTCCTTTGCTTAAGTCAAGCTTTCCTCCTTTACGTTGCCAGAGGACAACCCGACCGATGGCATAAAGTCTGGCTTCACCGATACCATGTCCGTCTCGTAACAGGCGTTCCGGGTAGTCGATATTGGCGGAAAAATAGAGATCATAGGGAGCATCGTTGCGAATCTGAGCGTAGGCTTTACCACTGGAACCATAAATAGTTTCGATGTTGGCGCCCGGATGAGTCTGCTTAAAGGCGGTGACAACTTCATTGAGGGCGTAGCGCAGGTCGGCAGCACCGAAAATGGTCAGGGGGCGATCCTGAGCATGCAGACTGGTGCTGACAGCGACAAGAATAATGATAAACAGTAGTACCCGTTTCATGGTAATCTCCTTGAGAATCTCGATGTAAAGTCGTTTATATATCGATCAGGAAAAAAACAGGGACTGGCGCCACCTGTCGATAAGTTAAACTCCTAAAATAACGCTCGATGCCTTGAAGAATGCCCAGGCTGTGGTCCCTTCCCGCAGTTCCAGGTTGCTGACTGACTCGCGCGTTACCACCGCTGCCAGACGAGTCTGACCGGGCAGGGCGAGGATTACTTCGGCATTGACACCGCCCAGCACAATCCGCTCGATGGTACCAGACAGAATATTGCGGGCGCTGATGCCACGAGGTCTTTCGTCGGATAGGATAACCGCACTGGCTTTTATCAGGGCGTAGGCCTTTTTGCCGACGGACAGCTCCATGTTTGTCACGCTGTCACGGGTAATAATGGCGGTAATTTCATCACTGCCGCTGAGTAGCAGGGTGACTTCATCGTTGACCGAGCCGTGACGGATGCTGATGATCTCACCGCCGAATTGGTTGCGTGCGCTGGTTTTCATTGTCATCCTCTGTAAAAAGTTGTAGGCATCCTGTGGATTGTCACTGTGAGTCGAAAGGTCGTCCATAAAGCGCTCGTGGGCACGGGCGAAGAGATCATACATCCGCAGGATCTTTTTCCCCTCATTCGTCAGGGTACTGCCGCCGCCGCCGCGTCCACCGCTGACGCGACAGACCAGTTCTTTGTCAGACAGGTTGTTGATGGCGTCAATGGCATCCCAGGCGCCTTTGTAGCTTAAGCCCACAGCTTTGGCTGCGGCACTCAAGGAGCCAAGCTGGTCGATCTGGCGCAGCAACTCGATACGTTTTTCATTCAGCTGCTGATTGCTGCCCAGCAACAGGTTGCCGCTGACTCTCATTGATTTCTCCTTCGCCGTTGGGGGCTGTTAGCGTTATATACTAAAGTAAATAGCGCTAGTCAAGACAATGATTGTCAACCGATGCTACCCAGACTGGCTAACGCCATCACGCCCCTCAAGCGGGGCGCTTCCCCCTGATACATCAGCAGGTTTTGCCCATGCCGGGCAAAACCTCGCCGGCGCAGCAGCAGTTCAAGGCCGGCAGAATCCAGAGTATCTACGAATAGAGTCTTGTTCGCAGGCGTTGCGGCCACCGCCAGGTCAAGCAGCAGGCGGGCGCTGCGTGGATCACTTTTTGCGGCAGACCAGGGGCCAAGCTGCCATAAATCAATTCCGGTTTGCACCATGGCAAGAGTATTCGCTTGCTGTAACAGCAAGCTGTCTGCGGCGAGGGCGCTGATCAGATCACGGCGATCTTCTCCCCAGCAATCCTGTTCAATTGCAACCAGACATGCCAGCGTTGCCTGGGTGGTAACGGGTTGATTCTTGCCGCGGCCGGTTGTGCTCCAGCGCGTCACCGTATCAACCTGCGTGAATCCATAACGTTGATACAGGGGCCGGCCCTGCCTCGAGGCCGTGAGCCAGATTCGTTGCAATGGAGGTTGGTACAGAAGCTTTAACGCCTCTTCAAGCAGATACTTACCGTAACCTTGTCCGCGCAATTCAGGGTCGATGAGCAGATTGCCGATCCAGCCGCTATGGCGGTAGCTGACAGCAGAAATGAAGCCGCAGGTTTTGCCGTAATGACGCAAAGCCAAAAAAAAAGGGCGCCACTGATGTTGAAACAGCAGTTGCTCTTTGGTTGGGACAAGCCAGCCTTCGCCTCGGGCAAGGCGTAAAAAAAGGTTCCAGTCGGCAGCTGATAAGGGTTGAAGGATCATCGGCAATTTAACAGGCGCGGCACAGTTCAATCAATTCCTGATCCAGTAGGGCCCGTTTGCGGCGACCGGCAAGGGAGCGGACGCGCGGTAATAATTTATTCAAGTCAATGTGCGGTTGTTCCAGTTGCAGTTCCTGCAGGCGTTGTTTCAAGCCGCTGCGACCGGAATGTTTACCGACAACGATATGGCGCTTGAGCCCGACTTCTGCCGGATCAAATCCCTCATAGGTGGAGGGATGTTTCAAGATACCATCAGCATGCAGCCCTGATTCGTGGGAAAATACCTTTTCACCAACAACCGCCTTCCAGGGAGTCAGCGGTCGGCCGCTGGCAGCTGCTACATAACGGGAAAGATGAGCCAGATCAGTGGTCGTAATCGCAGGATCGATCTCGCAGGCGAGTTTCAGCGCCATCACCACTTCTTCCATTGCCGCATTGCCGGCGCGTTCGCCGATGCCGTTGACGGTGGTGCTGACATAGGTCGCTCCCGCTCTGACGCCGGCAATCGCATTGGCGGTCGCCATCCCCAGGTCGTTATGGGTATGAACCTCCAGATCGATGGCACTGTGACGGGCCAGGGTGCTGACCTTGTCATACGTGGTGAAGGGGTCGAGCAGTCCCAGGGTGTCGCAGAAGCGGAAACGATCGGCACCAAGGTTTGCAGCAATCGCCAACAGTTCCAGCAGAAACTCCATGTCAGCGCGGCCGGCGTCCTCAGCACCGACGCAGACATAGAGCTGATGCTGCTTGGCAAAGCCCAGGGCGGTTTTCAGTTGCTCTTTAACCTGATCACAGCTGGAGCGCAGTTTGTGATGGATGTGGATATCAGACACGGAAATGGAGAGGTCGACCGCCCTGATGCCGCAGTTCAAAGATGCCTGGATGTCGGGAATCAGGGCGCGGTTCCATGAGAGCAGGCGGGCATTGAGATTCAGATCGACCAGCTTCTTGATGGTGCGTTGTTCGTCCTTGCCCATGGCCGGGATGCCGCATTCCAGTTCGCTGACGCCGATGCGGTCGAGCATGGTGGCAATGGCGATTTTTTCGCTGTGACTGAAGACGACCCCGGCGGTCTGTTCGCCGTCGCGCAGGGTGGTGTCGGAGATGTGAACTGTTTTGCTGGACATAGGCGTACCCCCGAATCAGGTTAAGGGACGTCTTTGTCGCCGGGTTGATTGTGCGTCGTTTACTTCAAAGCAAATTGTGTGCCTTGTCTCGGGATAGCGGAATTTCATGGGTTGATGGCAAGAAGTCATGGATGTTCTGCTGATTCTTGAGGCAGGGTGGTGAAATTTTGGGCAGAAGGTTTGTATGTAAGGGCGGAATTCATTGCGCCCTGATTTGTTGACGTATAATGACAATTGGGCGTGATGAATCACGCCCCTACCTATCGCATCGTCTGTTGCTCCCATCCCCCTTGCGCGAACCGCCGGTTCTGGCAGGTATCTTGCAAATAACATGTTCCATATCGGCATTGCCGCCGAACAACACACAATACAAT